>JAMLGR010000012.1 GCA_023957775.1 Fimbriimonadaceae bacterium
CCGCGCGATGGAAGCTCGCGTACGACCCGTCGGTGGCGGCTTTGTACCGGCAGAGTCCCGGTTCGATGTCCAGGAACCACCGCGTCATGCTCGACGCGGCGGCCCAGGTGCTCGCGAAGAACGCCCAGCTCGCGCCGAACCGACTCGCGTACGCGTGGTGGGCCCAGTTCGGGCGGTTCCAGCACGGCCGCCGGGTGCTCTTCAACGTCCTGACCACCGGCCCGTGGCCGCACCGTCTTTGGCAGCTGTTCGGTCTCGTGGCGGCGCGGCCCCACCTGCTGTGGGTCGGCGCGTTCTCCCTGGTGTCGCTGCTCGCGGGCAAACGCCCGTCGGCGCCGACCAAGGAGGAGCCGAAGACGGAAAGGCGCCGAGCGGCCTAGGGCTGGATACCCGTGGGAGTGCGCGCGCTTGCGCGTCGCCCTGAACGCGAGCGACTCGCCGCGAGTCTTGTGCCGAACAAGTTCGGCGGGGGAAGGGCGGCGACCAAGGTCGCGCACTCCCACGGTGAAGTCAAATCAGTGACGAAGGCGGCGGGCTAGACCCACGACGCTTGGGGGGTCCGGGTTGACTCCATGCGGGCGAACACGGCTGCGCGCCAGAGGAACTTGGGGTTGCCCACCACGTACCGGTGGAACAGCCGCACGGGCTCGCGAAGGAGGCGGTAGGCCCACTCCATGCGGACCGAGCGCACCCAGCGGGGTGCCCGGGGGGTCGAGCCGGACAGGAAGTCGAACAGCGCGCCGACGCCGCACGCGACCTTGACGTTCAACGCCTCGCGGTGCTCGATCAGGAAGAACTCCTGTTTCGGCTGTCCCAGCGCGACGAGCAGCAGGTCGGCCCCGGAACGCGCGATCGAGCGCGCGGCCAACTCGGGATCGGCGAACCCGTGCATGCGTCCCACCACCCGGACGTTGGGATAGCGACGCTCGATTTCCAGCGCCGCGCCGGCGTTCGAGGCCGGCGACGCGCCATATAGGTAGACGCGAAGTTCCTGTTGCGATTCGGCGAACAACCGCGGAAAGAGGTCGGTGCCGTTGAAATTGTAGTGGAACTCCCGCCCCCGAAGGCGGGCGGCGATCGCGGCGCCGATCCCGTCGTTCAACACGGCGTCCATCGCGCACAGGCAGGCGTGGAGCCCCGGGCGCTCATGCGCCAGATTCAGGGAGTGCGCGTTGGCGATCCCCAGCAGGCGGGTCCGCCGCGACCCGGCCATCGCCTGATTCCACCACAGTTTGAAGGATTCGTACGTGGGGTTCCAGATCGAGACGCCCAGAAGGTCGATGGACTCGGAGCGGTGGGTGGAAAGGGAAAACGGTGCGCTGGCCATCTTAGTACGCTCCTCGGCCCCGAAGGACGGCCGTGGGGGTGCGGAGCAGCAGCTTCACATCGGTCAGCAGGCTCATCTCGCGCAGGTAGCGGTGATCCAACTCGATCCACTGCTGGAAGTCCAGATCGCTCCGGCCCATGACCTGCCAGTAGCAGGTGAGCCCGGGCTTGACCGACAGGCGCTGCATGGCGAACCCGTCGTACTGCTCGACTTCTCGGGGGAGCGGCGGGCGGGGTCCGACGAGGCTCATGTCCCCCACGAAGACGCTCAGGATCTGCGGCAGCTCATCGAGGCTGTACTTGCGAAGGAACCGCCCAAGGGGGGTGATGCGAGGGTCCGACTTGATCTTGAAGATCGGCCCGTCCTTCTCGTTGAGCGCATCGAGGTAGATCAGGGTGCGGTCGGCGTCCACGTACATCGAGCGGAACTTGACGAAGGGGAACTCGCGGCCGCCCAGCCCGACCCGGGTGCTTCGGTAGAAGACCGGTCCGCGGCTTGTGAGTCGAACCGCCGCGGCGATCAACAGAAACAACGGTCCCAGCAGCAGCAACAACGTACCGGATCCGAGGAGGTCCATCACGCGCTTGGCGGTCGCGTAGGGCACGTGGCGAGGTTCGACGCGGCTCACCGGCCGGAAGGCGAGGGTTGGATCGAGGAGTGCGTTCTGGCTCATGGTTGCTGGAGCTCAGATCCATGTCTCTGGAGGACGGGAGAGCATGGATCGTCGAGCAACCTAAGCACTGCAAGCACCAGGCCAGACAGAAGCGCTTGGCGGGAACCTGAGGGCGTTGCTGGGTAGTTTGTCGTCTATCGTTTGTTGTCTGTCGTCACCGACCACAAACCACAAACCACAAACCACAAACCCCTATTCGACCGTGACGCTCTTTGCCAGATTCCGGGGTTGGTCGATTTCGCAGCCCTTGAACCGGGCCACGTGATAGGCCAGGAACTGGATCGGAATGATCGACAGCAGCGCGTTGAGGAATTCGAAGGGCGTCTCGGGAACGCGCAGGATGTGGTCGGCGACCTTCTCGACGACCGTGTCGTCGTCGGTCGTGATCGCCACGATCGTGCCGCCGCGCGCCTGGACTTCCTGCATGTTGCTCAGCACCTTGTCGCGAATCGTGGGGTCGGTGGCACCGAAGATGGCGACCACGCCCTTCTGCACCAGTGCGAGGGGGCCGTGCTTCATCTCGCCCGCAGGCGATTCCTGCGTGGGGATGTAAGCGATCTCCTTGAGCTTGAGCGCGCCTTCGAGCGCCACGTAGGCGTCGGCTCCCCGCCCGAGGAAGAAGCACAACGGCGTGTCTTGGATCTCTTTGGCCAAGGCGACGACGTCCGCTTCGCGCTCGAGAAGCATCGCAGCCTTGTCGCTCAACGTGCGCAACGCTTCGACCGCGTCGCCGACGCGCAATCCGGGCATCTCCTGGACCTGCCCGATGTAGAGGGCGAGGAGCGTGAGCACGAGCACCTGTGCCGTGTAGGCCTTCGTGCTCGCCACCGAAATCTCGGGTCCCGCTTGCGTGAAGATCGTCCGGTCGCACTCGCGCGCGATCGACGATCCGATGACGTTCACGATGCCCAGGGTGCGGATGCGCCGTTCCTTGCAGAGCCTGAGGGCGGCGAGGGAGTCTGCGGTTTCCCCCGATTGGCTGATGAAGATCGCCAACGACTTCGGCGACAGGACCGGATCGCCATAGCGGAACTCGCTCGAGTAGTAGACGTCCGTGGGGAGCCGAAGCAGCTTCTCGAAGAGGTGCTTGCCCATCAGGCCCGCGTGGTAGGCCGTGCCGCACGCGATGATGTTCACACGGTCGATCTCGTTCCACACGTGCTCGGAGAAGATCTGTTCGAATCGGATGCGGTTCTTCTCGTCGATGCGACCCGCCAGGCACTGTCGAAGCACTTCCGGTTGCTCGTGGATCTCCTTGAGCATGAAGTGCTCGTAACCGCCCCGCTCCGCAGCGGCGGTGTCCCAGTCGATGTGCATCGGCTTGAGCGGGATCTCTCTCGCGTCCCCGTCGAGGATCGCGACGTCGGTGGCGGTGAGCACCGCGATCTGGTCCTCCTCGACGATCACGACCTCGCGCGTGTAGGGGAGCAGCGCGGTGATGTCGCTGGCCAAGAGGTTCTCTCCCTCGCCCAACCCGACGACGAGAGGACTGGCGTTGCGAGCGGCGACGATCTTGTCGGGCTCGCGCTTCGACACGACCACGAGGGCGTACGCACCCCGCAGCCTCTTCACCCCGAGCCGAACAGCCTCCTCCAGAGGCACGCCCTTGCCGTACTCCTCGCCGAGCACGTGCGCCGCGACCTCTGTATCGGTCTGCGAGCGGAAGATGTGGCCCTTGGCGGCCAACTCCTCCCGCAACTCCATGTAGTTCTCGATGATCCCGTTGTGGATGATCGAGATCTGCTCGTAACGGTCGTAGTGCGGGTGGGCGTTTTCGTCCGTCGGTCCGCCGTGGGTGGCCCATCGCGAGTGGGCGATCGCCATGCGGACGTCTTCGGGGGTGTCTCCCACAAGCTTGCCCAGCTCGGTCAGCTTGCCGGCGCGCTTGAGGATCTTGATGTCGTCGCCTTGAACGTAGGCGATGCCCGCGCTGTCGTATCCGCGGTATTCCAGCCGCTTCAACTGGTCGAAAACGACGTTCACCGCGCTGCGCGGCCCAAGGTATCCGGCGATCCCACACATGGTCCGTGCGAGGATAGCACGTCGGCAGCGGCCCCGGCGTCCGTACCGGCTTTTCCAGGTAGAAGCAGGGGTCTGGCCGAAGCAGTCGCTATACTAGAAGCACGAGACGTGCGGAGACACGTTTCCCGTGGCGTGCGTCCAGGGGAGACGGACCGTGTTGTTTGCAGGCAATGGTGGGCTCAAGCGTTTAGTTTGATGATCAGCTTCGATGACAAGGGGAGGTCGACGGCGACGCCGGGTGGCCACGTTGCGCCGACGGTGTCACGCTACCACCGGCCGCTGTTTCGCATCACCAAACGGATCTTCGATATCGTCGTGAGCCTCGTTCTGCTCGTCCTGCTCCTTCCGCTCTTCGCGCTCGTCGCACTCGTCATCATCGTCACCGATGGAACGCCGGTCACGTTTCGCCAGCAGCGCATCGGGCTGAACGGCAAACTCTTCTACCTGTACAAGTTTCGATCGATGGTCCGCAACGCGGACGAGATCCTGCAGTCGCGGCCCGAGCTGATGGAGGAGTACCGGAAGTACTACAAGATCAAAGACGATCCCCGCATCTCGCCGGTCGGCCAATTCCTGCGCAGCACGACGCTCGACGAACTGCCCCAGCTCTTCAACGTGCTGCGAGGCGAGATGAGCCTGGTGGGACCGCGACCGATCGTCGAGCCCGAACTGGCCAAGTTCGGCGACGCCCAGGAGATCTACCTGTCGATGAAACCCGGCTGCGCCGGCCTTTGGCAGTGCAGCGGCCGCAGCGACACGACGTACGAGGAGCGGGTCGCCTACGAGAGCCTGTACTACCGCAAAGCCTCTCCGGCCTTCGACCTCCTGATCCTTTGGCGAACGTTCTGGGCCGTGATTCTTCGCCGCGGCGCGGTGTAGGCTGGAGCACGTGGCGAATCCAAACGGGCGACGCGTCGCCCTCATCCACGACTGGCTGACGGTTCCCGCAGGCTCCGAGGCGGTCTTCGCGGAGGTGTGCGCCCTCTTCCCCGGGACCGTGTTCGCGTCGCAGATCGACGCCGAGCGGTGCACGTTCCTCCGTCCGTACCCGCTCCGTCCCAGCGCGATCCAGAAGCTGCCGTTCGCGCTCACCAAGCACTGGCTGTACGCTCCCGTGCTGCCGAACGTGTACGCGGGAATGGACCTCTCCGAGTTCGACCTCGTGCTCTCCGACAGCCACTCGTTTGCGCACGGAGTCCGCAGGGCCCCCGGCGCTCTGCACGTGAATTACTACCACACGCCCGCCCGTTCGCTTTGGGTGCCCGAGATCGACCCGAGGGCGGGCAAGACGTGGCTGCACCGCATGATCGCCAAGCGCCTCAAGCGGCTGGACTTCGTCGCGTCGAAGCGCCCCGACGTGATCTTCACAAACTCCGAGACCACGGCTGCGCGCGTGCGCAAGTTCTACGGTCGCGAGGTGGACCAGGTGATCTACCCGCCGGTGCACACCGAAGCGTGGCTCAAGGTTCCCCGCAAGTCCACGGACGCGGGGCTCATCACGTGGGGCAGGCTCATCGGCTACAAGCGGGTGGATCTGGCGATCGAATCCGTGCGCCGAACCGGGCAGGCGCTCCATGTCGTGGGCAGCGGCCCCCTCGAAGCCGAGCTGCGCGCCCAAGCGGCGGACTGCCCGAACATCACCTTCCACGGCCGGCTCGGCGACGCCGAGCTGATGGAGTTGATGGCGCACTGCAAGGCGTTCGTCTTTCCCGCCTACGAGGATTTCGGGATCGTGGCCGTCGAGGCGATGGCCGCGGGCCTGCCGGTCGTCGCGTTCGCCGAGGGAGGTGCGAGCGAGACGGTTCGGGACGAGTTCGGCGTGCGGTTTCCCGAACAGTCGGTGGACGCCCTTGTGGCCGCGCTCGAGGAGCTGGACCGCCGCGAGTTCGACGAACAGGCGCTGCGCGAACACGCGAAGCAGTACGACGTGTCCGTGTTCCGGCGGGAGTACCGCAAGGCCGTCGACGCCGCGATCGAAAAGCACTTCGGCGATTCGAAGCCCGCGGACGTCCTTAATTCTTGACCCATGGCGTTCCTCGACCTGTTGCTTTTCACGCGGCCCAAGCAGTGGACGAAGAACCTCCTCGTCTTCGCCGCGCCCCTGTTCGTGAGCGACCAATTGGAGCCAGGGGCGCTGTCAAAGAGCCTCGTCGCGTTTGCTGCGATGTGTCTTGCAAGCGGCGCGGTCTACGCATTCAACGATTTGAGCGATGTGGAGCAGGACCGGGCCCACCCGACCAAGCGCAATCGTCCGGTCGCCTCTGGGCGGATCGGCCGGGGCGAAGCGGGGTTCATCGGTGCGTTGGAGTTGATTGGCGCGCTGGCCTTGGCGTGGGCGATCGGGGCCAAGCCGTTCATCGTCGTGCTCGTGTATGTGGGCTTGCAGGCGGTCTACGTGTTGGGCGCCAAGCGCATCCCCGTGACCGACGTCTTCCTGATCGGCACCGGCTTTGTCCTTCGGGCCGCGTTGGGGGCGATCGCGATCCAAGTCCAGATCTCCGCCTGGCTCCTGCTTTGCACCGGCGCCCTCGCCCTGCTGCTCGGCTTTGGCAAGCGGCGTAGCGAGTTCGTGCTGCAGGGCGACGTGCGCGCTGCGAGCCGCGAGAGCCTCGGCGTCTACTCGAAGCAGGCGCTGGACGTGCTGGTCACGGCTTGCGCCACGGTGGCGGCGATTTGCTACGGCATCTACGCCGTGGAGAGCCAGACCGCCAAAAGCCACCCCGCCCTCATCCTCTCCTCGGTGTTCGTCTTCTACGGGATCTGCCGTTACCTCTTCCTTGCGTTCGGTGCGGACGAGGGGGGCGAGCCGGAGACGCTCCTGCTCACGGACGTTCACCTCATCGCCAGCGTTGTGCTGTTTGTGGGAAGCGTCCTCCTGGCCTTCAGCGGATTCCGCATGGGGTTCGTGAACTGATGCGATACGAGCGATCTCTGGTGGTCGGTGCGTCGTCGGGGATCGGGCGCGAAATCGCGTGCCAACTCGCGGCCGAAGGGGGCCTCGTGGCGGCGGTCGCCCGGCGCAAGGAGCGACTGGACGAGCTCTCCACCTCCTTTCCGTCCATCCAGACCTTCGTGCACGACGTCGAAGCCGCCGACGAGGTACCGGCGCTGTTCCAAGAGATCACCTCCTCGCTCGGTGGGCTCGACCTGGTCGTCTACGCGGCAGGCGTGATGCCGTCGGTCGGTCCCGACGAGTTCTCGTTCGAGAAGGACCGGGAGATCTTCGCCGTCAACGTGCTGGGCGCGATGGCGTGGCTCGACCAGGCGGCCGTCCGTTTCGGGCACGCGGGGCACGGCACGATCGTCGGCATCGGCAGCGTGGCGGGCGACCGGGGCCGAGCGGGCCAGCCCGCCTACAACGCGTCGAAAGCGGCCTTGGCCACCTATCTCGAAGCCCTGCGCAACCGGCTTGCGACGCAAGGCGTGACGGTGACCACCGTGAAGCCAGGACCCGTCGCGACGGAGATGACCGCGGGGCTCCCTCTCAAGAACCCGATGCTCGCGGAGAAGGCCGCGAGGAAGATCCTCGCGCTGAGCGGCTCCGGGGGCGAGCGCTACCTCTCTTGGAAGCACCGCCTGATCTTCGCCGTGATCCGGGCCATACCATCGCCGATCTTTCGGAGAATGAAACTGTGACGCGGCGGCTGTTGCCGCTCGAGACGATCCGCGGTCTGGCGGGATTCGGCGGCGCGCAACGGGCGGATGGCTACGTGTTTCAACCGACCACGGTCGACGAGGCGCGCGAGGTCCTGGCTCTCGCGCGTGAAGCCGGGCGGCGCGTGGTGCTGCGCGGTTCGGGGCGTTCCTACGGCGATGCGGCGATCGCGCGCGAAGCGGTCGTCCTCGACCTGTGCGCGATGAACCAGGTGGTGGGTTGGGATCCAAGCACCGGGATTCTGGAGGCGGAGGCGGGGGCGACTCTGGGCGACGTGTGGAGGCGTTGCCTTCCCGACGGGTGGTGGCCGCCCGTGGTGTCGGGCACGATGTTCCCGACCCTGGGGGGAGCGCTCGCGATGAACATCCACGGCAAGAACGCCTACCGGGTGGGCACCCTGGGCGAGCACGTGCGCTCGATCGACGTGCTGCCCACCGACGGGGGCGAGGTGGTGCGCCTCGGCCCTTCGGACTCCCTGTTTCACTCCGTGGTCTCCGGCGCGGGCCTGGCCGGGCTGATCGTGGGGGTCCGTCTACAGCTCAAGAAGGTGCCGAGCGGGGACGTGCGCGTGCGCGGGGTCTCGTGCTCGGGCTGGAAGGACCAGTTCGACGCCTTCGACCGGTACCGCGAGGATGCGGACTACATGGTGAGCTGGATCGACTGTTTTGCGAGGGGGCACGCACGGGGCCGGGGGCTGTTCCACGCGGCGTGGTACGCGGAGGGCCCGTCCGCGACGTTGCTCGAAGCGCACCAGACCCTGCCCTCGAAGGTGCTCGGCGTGGTGCCCAAGTCGGAGACGTGGCGGTTCCTCAAGCTGCTGAACCGGCGGGGGTGCATGCGCCTGGTCAACGCGGCCAAGCACGCGGCGGGGCGGATTTTCGAGCACGGGCGGGAGGGCCGGCAGAGTTTGGTGGCTTTCTCGTTCCTTCTCGATTACGTGCCGGGCTGGGAGCGCGCGTACGCGCCGGGCGGGTTCATCCAGGTCCAAACCTTCGTGCCCGCCGCCGAGGCGAGACGCGTGTTCGACGAGCAGATCCAGATGCAGCAGCGCGCGGGGCTGGAGTCCTTCCTGGGCGTGATGAAGCGCCACCGGGTGGACGAGTTCGCGCTCTCGCACGGCGTCGACGGCTACTCGTTGGCGCTCGACTTCAAGGTCACGCGTGCCAACCGGGCGCGCGTCGAAGCTCTTGCAGACGGGCTCCATAAGTCCGCGTTGGCAGCAGGCGGACGGTTCTACTTGGCCAAGGACACCGTGCTGGACGGCGCGGACTACCGCCTCTCCATTGGGGATGGGTTGGAGAGGCTGCACAAGGCAAGGGAACGATTTGACCCGGACGGAATCCTGACCAGTGCGCAGGCGGAGAGGCTGGGGCTCTTGTAGCCCGGATACGCCCGTCGAGCAGGCGTGGCACGCGTGGTACTCGGGGTGGGCAATTCGGGTGCCACGCCCGCTCGACGGGCGTGCCGGGAAGGGGCCGACGGGCCCAATCCAGTAGAATGGGAGCCGATTTGAGCGTTTTCCCCCAGGAGAGTGCCCCGCGATGAGCGTGGCCAAAAAGCTCGCACCCCAGTTTCAAGCGGAGTTGATGGGTGCGTCGTCCGTGTTGATCGGGACCCACCTGAACCCCGACGGCGACGCGCTGGGCAGCGCGCTGGCCCTTTCGCACCTGCTCGATGGGATGGGGATCTACAACGAGGTGCTCAACCACCACCTGCCGCCGGCCAACCTCGAGTTCCTTCCCGGCGTGGGGCGCGTGCGGCAAGAGCCCAAGCGCGAGAAGTTCGATCTTTGCGTCGTGCTCGATCTCGATTCGACGGAGCGGCTGGGCAACGTCGAACCCTTCTTTGGGGCCTGCACGCGGCTGATCGTCGTCGACCACCACATCCCGCACGAGGCGCCGGGAGACCTTCGCATCGTGGATACCGACGCCTCCGCGACCGCGGCGATCCTGACGGAGATGCTCTTGGAAATGGGGGCGGCGATCACCCCGGACATCGCGACGTGCCTGCTCACGGGGATCGTCACGGACACCGGCAGCTTCCGATTCCGCAACACCACGGTCGAGGCGCTGACCTTGGCGGCGCGCCTGTTGGAGCTGGGCGGAGACATCAACCTCGTGAGCGAGGAGATCTTCCAACGCAAGCCCCTTTCAAGCGCGCGGCTGCTTGGCTTCATGCTCGAGCGGATGGTGCTCGAGGCCGACGACCGGATCGCCTACTCGGTGCTGGACTTCAACGACTTCGAGGTCACCGGGGCGCGGGACGAGAACACCGAGGGGTTCGTGAACGAACTGCTTTCCATCCGCACGGTTCAAATCGCCGCCCTCATTCGGGAGCCCAAACCGGGTCGCATCCGGGTGAGCCTGCGCTCGCGCGGCGAGTTCGACATCGCCGAGGTCGCGCGCCAGTTCGGCGGCGGCGGGCACAAGAACGCGGCCGGATGCGCGTTCGACGGCAATCCGGAGGACGCGGTGACCGGCTTGGTTCCGAGGTTGCGCGCATGCTTGGAATCCTCCTGATCGACAAGCCTCTGGGCATCACCTCGCACGACGTGGTCAACACCGTGCGGCGCCGTTTCGGGACGCGACGCGTGGGGCACGCCGGAACGTTGGACCCGCTGGGCACGGGGCTGCTGGTCGTGGCGGTGGGTCCGGCCACGCGGTTCCTGCAGTACCTCCCGCTCGAACCGAAGGAGTACGACGCCCACGTCACCTTTGGGCGCGCCACCAACACCCAGGACGCCGAGGGCGAGATCGTCTCCGAAGCCCCGGTGCCCGAGGAGTTGGAGCAGCGCCTGGTCGAGGTCTTGCCGAACTTCGTCGGGGCGATCCGGCAGTTGCCGCCGATGTTCAGCGCGGTCAAGAAGGCGGGGAAGCCCCTCTATGTCTACGCGAGGAAGGGCGAGGAGGTGGAGCGCGCGACCCGCGAGGTCTACATCGAAGCGATCGACCTGCTGGAGGTCGTCGGGGAGGTCGCGCACCTTCGGGTGGTTTGCTCCGGCGGGACGTACATTCGGACGCTGGCCCACGACGTTGGGGAAGCGGTCGGCTGTGGGGCTTTCCTCTCATCGCTCAACCGAACGGGCGTCGGACGGTTTAAGCTGGAAGGAGCCGTGAAGCTCGACGATGCGGGCCCCGAGCACCTCCTGCCCCTGCGGGAGGCGCTGGATCCGATGCCGGTGATCGAACTCGATTCGCACCGAGTCGCCCACGTGCGCGAGGGACGCCAAGTCGGCATCCGCCCTTCGCCGGCCGAGCCCCGGGTCGCCGTGGCGACTCCCGACGGCGACGTGTTCGGCATCGCAAAGGTGTTTGGCCCCTTGCTCCAACCGGAGGTCGTGATCCCCTCGGAGGTCGCTGCTCCGTGATTGCCTTTGAGCACGGGGTGCGGCGCAAGCTGCTGCTGGGGCAGTTCCTCTGGTTTGCCCTTTGGGTTGCGATCACGGTGACCGCGCTGTTCCTTCATCCGGACCCGAGCGGCCATGGCACGCACACCCAGTTGGGATTGCCCCCTTGCCCTTCGGTGCTCGTGATGGGGCGGCCGTGTCCGGGGTGCGGGCTCACGACGAGTTGGACGGCCACGGTGCACGGCGATCTCGGAGCGGCGTGGCGCGCGAACCCTCTCGGCTCCTTGCTCTATTTCGGGTTCACCGTGAGCGCGTTCCTTTCGCTCTACGGGTTTGTCCGGCGCGCGCGTTTGGACCTTTCCGGCAAGCGGTTCAACCAGTTGGCGGTGGCCCTGCTGGTCGGTTATCTCGCGTTCGGCGCGTACCGTTTCGTCACCGCGCGGGACTACTCGGTTGGGCCGATGGTCGTTCGAGGCCGCTGAACAGCTCGTCGAGGCTCCTCACCGCGAAGAGCGAGGGAGACCCGCCCGTGTGCCAGAAGAGCGTGCGGCCGGGCAGTTCTCCCCGCTTGGCCAGATCGAGGACGCCGGCGAACGCCTTGCCCGAGTAGACGGGGTCGAGGAAGATCCCTTCGCTGCGGGCGAGTTCGAGGATCGCAGCATTCCCTTCGGCGCTGGGCACGGCGTAACCCGGACCCACCCAGTCGAGGCGTAGGTCAAAGTCCTCGGGGCGCACGTTGCGCTGCTCGCCTAGGAGCGCGTCGAGCCCGGTGCAAAGCTCGGCGAACTCTTGGGGCAGTTCGGGTTCGGGGTCGGCGCTGATCCCGATCACCTGCGTGGGCAGCCCGTGGTACGCGTAGGTGAGCCCGGAGTGGGTGCTTCCGCTGGAGCTGGCCACGACGATGGCGTCGAAGGGCCCGGCCTGCGAGTTCAGCTCCTCGGCGGCCTTGAGGAACCCGTACGCGCCGAGCGGGGAGGAGCCCCCGATGGGAATGCGGTAGACGCGGTGCCCCTCCGCCTCGTACTCGAGGGCGAGGGCTTCGGCGTGGTCGTAGAGGGCCTCCCACGTGCCGTCGGGATGGTGGCGAACGTCGACGCCCAAGATCTGGTCCACGAGCGCGTTGCCCCCGTCGGGGGGCAGGTGGATGTCGGGCGGCTTGCCGGCGGCGCCGTCGTAGGGCTTGTCCATGACCGCGGCCCCGCACCGCAGGCCGAAGCGCGAGCACGCGCCGCCCAGTTGGCGCACGAAGTTCGATTGCGCGGACCCGCAGGACGTGACGGCATCGGCACCCTGGTCCAGCGCGGCGGCGATGAGATACTCGAGCTTGCGCCCCTTGTTGCCGCCCAGGGCGAACCCGGTGAGGTCGTCCCGCTTGATCCACAGTTCGATGCCCAGCTTCTCGGACATCCGGTCCAATCGGTGGACCGGAGTGGGCGCCTGGATGAGGTCGACCTTGCGGGGAGGGGGCATGAAGGCAATTGTACTTGGCCCGAGGCTTGCATAATGCCCGTATGACGACGCGGAAGAAGGTCGGAATCGGGTGTCTGGTCGTCGTGGTCGCGCTCGGCGTCTGGCTGGGACCGACGCTTTTCGACTTGAGGGACTACATCGGCACGGCCATCGCGCCCCAGAAGATGCGCGAGTACGAGGGATCCAACGTCGACAACCTCAAGGCGATCCACACGGCCCTCACCCTGTACGAGGAGAGCGAGGGCCAGTTCCCCGAGGGCGAGGGTTGGATGGACGCGATCGCGAACCGCATCCGCACCAGCGACTTGAGCGAAGAGGAGGCGTCGAAGAAGCTGCGCGACCCCGCGCGTTCGAAGAGCCCCGAGGAGTACGGCTACGCGCTGAACGACGCGGCCGCCGGCAAGTACCACGAGGACGTGCCCGACCCTTCGAAGACCCCTCTGGTGTTTCTCACGTCCGACATGAAGCGCGGCGTGCACGGGGACCCGTCCAAGATCGGCATCCAGCCCAAAGGGCGGGCCTACGGGATCGCGGTCGACGGAACGATCCTGAAGTAGGGGAAGCCCTCGCCGGTATAATGGAAGTTCCGTGCGCTTGGCGCGCGGAGCACCCCGAAATCAGACAACGAGGTCTCATTTATCATGTCCGCGATTCCCGCCAACAAGTCCTACAACAAGCTCGATCTCCTGCGTTTGATGCTCCTCAGCCGTGAAGGCGACCGTCGCGAGGGGATCCTGCTCCGACAGAGCAAGGGCTGGTTCCACATCGGCGGGACGGGCCACGAGGCGATCGGCGCGCTCTCCTTCGTGTTGCGGCCGGACGACGTGCTCTTTCCGCACTACCGCGACCGCGCCCTCATGCTCACGCGCGGCCTCACGACCGCCGAGCTCGCGCTCGCCTACTTCGGCAAACGGGACTCGGGCTCCGGCGGGCGCCAGATGCCGGGCCACTACAGCAACAAGGACCTCAACGTCTTCAGCGTCAGTTCGCCCACTGGTGGATCGCTGCTGCCGGCGGTCGGGACCGCGTGGGGCATGAAGCTCTCCGGGACGGACTCCCTGGTGGTCACCAGCATCGGCGACGCGGCTTCCCGCCAAGGCGAGTTCTACGAGGCCGTGGCCTTCGCGATGCAGGAGAAGCTGCCGGCGATCTTCCTGGTGGAGGACAACCGCTACGGCATCTCGACGCCCACCGAGAAGTTTCTCGCCTTCCGATTCGGGCTGTTCGACGAGCGAAACGTGGTCCGCGTGGACGCGCACTACCCGGACAAGGTCTTCGAGGTCGGCGCGGCGGCTGCGGCCAAGGCGCGCGCGGGCGACGGCCCCACGATTCTCTGGTGCGAGTTGGACCGGTTGTCAAGCCACAGCAGCTCGGACGACCACCGCATCTACCGCGAGCCCGAGGACATCGCCGAGATGGAGGCCCGGGACCCAATCAAGCTGCTCGCCGAGGAGTTGATGGCGTCGGGCGATCTCACCGAGGACGTGTGGCAGGAGATGCGCGACGAGGTCGTGCAGCTCGTGGATGCCGAGTACCTCAAAGCGGAGAAGGCAACGGACCCGCGGGCGGACGAGGTGTATCTCCACAACTTCGGCGAGGAAGTGCCCGCGGAGAGGCCCCCGATCACCACGGGGCGCCAGACCATGGTCGCCGCGATTAACTCGACCCTTCACAAGGCGCTTGAGAACGACCCGAAGGTGGTCATGTTCGGCGAAGACATCGAGGACCCGAAGGGCGGCGTGTTCGGTCTTACCAAGGGGCTCTCCGACGCGTTCCCCAACCAGGTCTTCAACTCGCCGTTGGCCGAGGCCACGATCGTCGGGACCGCGGTCGGCATGGCCGCCTACGGCATGCGCCCGGTGTTCGAGGTCCAGTTCATCGACTTCATCAACCCGGCGTGGAACCAGATCATGACGAACCTCTCCACGCTGCGGTGGCGGACGTTCGGAAAGTGGAAGTGTCCGTGTGTGATCTACTGCCCGTACGGCGCGTACCTGCCCGGCGGCTCGCTCTGGCACAGCCAGGCGAACGAGGCGTTGCTGGCCCACGTGCCCGGTGTACGCATCGCGATCCCGTCGACGCCCGAGGATGCCGCGGGGCTATTCTGGAGCGCGATCCACGGCGACGACCCCACGTTCATCTTGATTCCGAAGCACATCTTCCGCAAGAACGTGGAGGTGGACCACGTGGAGGCCGTTCCGTTCGGCAAGGCGCGCACCGTGCGCGAGGGTTCGGACGTGACGCTCGTGACGTGGGGCAACTGCGTCGAACTTGCCGAAGAGGTCGCCCAGAAGCTCGCCGACGAGGTCGACATCGAGATTCTGGATCTGCGGACGATCGTGCCGTGCGACTACGAGGCCATCGCCGCCTCGCTCGAGAAGACGGGTCGATTGGTCGTGGTGCACGAGGATCTCAAGACGTGCGGTTTCGGGCAGGCGATCCTGGGCGAGATGACGCGGGTCCCGGAGCGGTGGAACCTGTTCCTCTCACCCCCGCAGTTGGTGGCACGCGAAGACGTGCACATCGGCTACAACCCGATCTACGAGTACGCGGCGCTGCCGAGCGCGGACGAGGTGATCGCCGCCGTCCGCGTCACGATGGAATAGTTACGCGGTTTGTGGTTTGCGGTTTGCGGTTTGCGGTTTGTGGTTGGTGGTGGTTTGTGAACCCCTCGCCCCTCTGGGGGAGAGGGGGCAGGGGGTGAGGGGCTGCGACCTTCCCTACGGCAGCACGTGCGGATTGGGGGCCTGTCCGCTCAGCGAGCACGTGGGTTCGGTGCCGATGTTCTGGATCGTGTAGGTCCCGCCGGCCGGGCACGTCGGCAGAGAGGTGCCCTTGATGTACGTGGGGACCAGGTCGCCTGCGACCACGGGGTCGCCGGTGCCCTTGTTGAACTCCATTGCGAACTGCTCTTTGGCGCCCGAGATGGCGCGAAGCTGCGAGATGCACGTCTTCTGCTGCGACCGGGAGCGCGTTCCGACCCACTGCGGCACGGCGATCGCAAGCAGGATCCCGATGATCAGCACGACGATCATGATCTCGACTAGGGTGAAGGCTTTTCTTCGGCGCATGGATGACTCCCGTGGGGGTTGTTCCATACCGTGCGGGCGCAAATGCCGGTAGAAGGGATGGGACGGGAATCGGGAGACGGGAATCGGGAGACGGGAATCGGGAGACGGGAATCGGGAATCGGGGGGGCTAGCGGATCTCGATTAGCGAGGCGTGCATGGGGTTTTCGGCGGAGACGTGCACGGAATTCGAGCGGACCCCCGCGTCGCGATCGACCAGAAATCCCGCGAGGGCGCCCCAGCCGAGTGCGGTCACGACGATGAAGAAGACGAACGAGAACTTTTGCACGGCAAGTTGCGAGCGTTCGCTGATCGTGATGCCCCAGCGAATGCAGAAGTTCCAAATCCCGTACGCGAGGTGGTAGCTCGCGGCGACCACGCCGAGCGCGTAGAGGACCAGCACGATGTAACCGTTGGCGGTGAGTTTGTCGTGCCAGGCCTGCCAGAGAATGACCTCCTCGCCGTTGATCTTCGCGTTAACCGTGGTGGTGACCACGTGGAGGATGAGCAGGAAAAAGAGGATGACGCCGGACCAGCGCTGGAGGCCGTACATCCGGTTTTCCGGCCATTTGTACTTCGTGGAGAGGAAGTTCGGCTTCGCGCGCCCCACGATGAAGAGTCCGTAGACGGCGTGAAAGAGGATCGGGATGCCCAGGACGCCGATTTCAAGCGCCAGCAGGATGTGTTTGGGGACGCTCTCGAAGAAGCCGATGACCGAATTGAACTTGGCCGGACCCGCGATGCTGAAAGAGTTGAGGGTCAGGTGCTGGAGCATGTAGAACCCGATCGGAATCACTCCCGTGAGCGAGTGCACCTTGTGCCAGAAAAAGCTCTCCTTGCCGACAGCCATGGACGCATGGAGAATACCTGGCAAGAGCGTGCGCCCACCGCACGCCCGAAGCCCGGACCCGCCTTCGTCAAAGGCCCGCTTGCAGAAACGCCGTCAGCAACGCCTCCGGCACGGCGCGGGTCGGGCTGATCGCCAAGATCTCCGTTTCCATCCGAGAGACGCCTCCCGCGAGCGCAATCTGTGAACGCTCGGGGACATGACACCGGAGCCCGAACCCTTCCAGCAGGTTCAAACAGTCCGCGTGCAGAGTGGGCGAGTGCGTGGCGACCAGGGTCGCCGCCGGTTGGCTCCGCAAAGCCCGCTCGGCTCCGCGCAGCACCGCAACCTCGGCGCCCTCGACATCGAGCTTCAGCCAGGTCGGAGGCTTGCATCGACCGGAAGCGACCAACGCGTCCACCGTGTGGGTTTGGACGTATGTTCGTCCGGTGCCTAATTGTCGGGTGCCCGAACCCGTACCACCTCCGAAGCGCGACTTCCCGACGGTGTCCGAGAACGCCCAGGGGAGAACCTCGACGTTGGCCGCGCGGTTCGCCCTCACGTGCCCCTTGAGGAACGACCGGTTCTTGCGCGACGGTTCGAACGCGTAGACCTGACCCGCCGGTCCGACCGCCCGATGGGCGAGGAGCGTGACGTAGCCGTAGTGCGCGCCCACGTCCCAGAAGACGTCACCCGGCTCCACCAGCCCCGCCAGCGGCTCCCACCGGGCGGCTTCGTACGTGCCTTTCCGGTATGGAGCGCCGCATGCCTTGCTGCAGATCAGGCCTTGGTTGGGCCCGGCGGGAATGGGCGCGAACACATGCTTGAGAATCGGTCGCAGGAAGGTTCTCAAGCGCATCGGAGCCACGTTACCCGCCGCAGCACCGATGCCCCCATCATGGTATTCGACAGGAGGCGATGGTACAGTGGGTGCGTCGCATCGTCGAGGGGACGGGGAAGGATGTTTACGACCGCGGTAGTCGCGTTGGTGGGGATGTGCCAGCTTGTGGGTGGGGCCGACGACGCCTCGGCCGAGGTGGTGGTGCTGACCAACCTCGAGCGGGCGAAGGTGGGCCTGGGTCCGCTCAAGGTGGGGACCCACGAAACCGAATCGGCCAAGTGGCTTTCGGAGGACATGGGGAACGCCGACACGGCCCGCCACATCGACTCTTTGGGGAGGGGGTTTGCCGAGCGCGCTGCGGCGTTCGAGATTCAGATCCCGCTGGGCGAGAACTACGCCGCCGGATTCCGCACGTCGCAGCAGCTCGTGACGGCCTGGTTGGGCAGTCCGAAGCACCGCGCGAACATGCTCGCACCCGA
Organism: Fimbriimonadaceae bacterium; assembly: GCA_023957775.1. Classification (NCBI taxonomy): domain Bacteria; kingdom Bacillati; phylum Armatimonadota; class Fimbriimonadia; order Fimbriimonadales; family Fimbriimonadaceae; species Fimbriimonadaceae bacterium. The sequence continues at coordinate 17,708 of JAMLGR010000012.1, forward strand.
CGCAAAGCTCATCGGGGTCGGCCACGCCGTGCGGCCCAAAGGGCTCCGAAACTACTGGACGATGGTGGTTGCGGACTTTGACGACTGTGTTGCGGTGATCGACAACGAGGCGGTGGAGACGAGCCGCGGCGAAGTGAGCGTGTACGTACGCGGTCGTCCCACGTCGCAGCACGCGCGGCTTTCCAACGACGGCGACACTTGGAGCCAGTGGCTCCCCCTCGGAAAGCCGCTGCCCTGGAAACTCTCCGAGGGCCCGGGGTTGAAGACCGTGTTGGTCGAGGTCGAGGACGTCACCGGCAAGATGGCCCGCGCCTCCGACACCATCGTCCTGCGTTAACTCGTGGGGGTGCGCCGACTTCATCGGCGCACCCAAAAGGGCTTAGCTGCCCTCGCCGGGGGCGCCTCCAGGCATCCCTTGGCGGGCCCGCTGCTCCGGCGGGACCATGTTGGGATCCGCCGTCTTCACCGCGGGCGCGGGGCCCTCGGGAGCCGGCTCGTCCTTGGCGCCGCCCGAGCAGCCGACCGAAATGGCGAACAAGGCCAAGGCCATGAGGAAGGGGACGACCTTCACTAGGGCGCCACCAACGGAGTGTCCCAGTTCTGGAAGTCGATGTCGGGCCGGAACAGGTAGGGGTGGCAGTAGTTCGCATCCCAGAACCGTGCGCCGCCCGGGCGGAATCGGTCGACCTCTTGACCGAGGTAGTAAGCGAAGGGGTCGCTCCTCGGGTCCTGCAGCTTGTTGTCCTGGTACACGCCGATCCTGCGCGCCTTGGCGTGGCCGTCGGCGTACGCGTACGTCAGCGTTCGGTTGTGCATGTCCCAACCCAGCGTGCTCACGTTCGACGTGTAGAAGCTGATCTCGCCGTTCGCCGCGCAACCGGCCTTCGCAGGCACGTAGCGGCACGGTGCGGCCGCGTTCGTGCAGATGAGCTGCGGCGACGCGTAGCCCGCGCCCTTGAGCGAGCGGTGGCCCTGGCCCGGCCACCACACGATCAACCCGGCCGGGTTCGCGATGGCGGTAGACGAGTAGCTCTGCAGGAGACCGTTGTACGTGTAGGTCACCAACTGGGCGTTCGTGGGCACCGTGGTGATGCCCGCCTGCGTGAACACGCCCGCGGGAAGCGGGCTGCGCTCGATGCCCGTGGGATCCTGGTAGATCGCCGTGTTCTTGATGTAAGGCTGCACCGAGTTGTAGTAGAACGTGTTGATCGCGTCCGCGGTCGCGGCCGGGGTGGTGGGGAGAATCAGCGAGCTCAGCGGAATGAAGCGGTCCCACGCCCAGTTGATGGACGCCGGGAACAAGGGCGTCGCGATGCCGTACGTGTCGTCGTTGTCCACGAGGTACATCTGGCCCGCGATCGACAGCTGCTTGACGTTGCTGATCGCCTGGACCTTCTTCGCAGCGGCCTTGGCCTGCGCGAAGACAGGGAAGAGAATGGCCGCGAGAATCGCGATGATCGCGATGACGACCAGAAGTTCAATCAAAGTAAACGCTTTGCGCAACGGAACGACTCCTGAAAGACCGAAACGCCACTCGGCGCCTCGAACAACCTTCGGCTTTGAACGATCCCAAAGCCGGCCACGACGAAAGACCTTCTGGTACCCCCCGCCTTCCAATCGCGCTCGCGCGCGCTCCAGCTCCCTGCACCTTAGGCAACGCCCGCAATCCGGTTCCTACCGAACCTGGGGCGCAAGGAATTATACAGTGACTTTCGCCGAACTGGCAGGTCGTTTTTGCAGGGCCCCGACCCTCAAAAGGTCGAGGCCCACTTGGGAGACCCGCGCTCAGCGCGCGTCGATCGGGGTGAACGGCACGTTGGTCGGCCCTTCGTAGATGCACTTGGGGCGGATGAGGCGGTTGTTGTCGATCTGCTCGATCATGTGCGCGCTCCATCCGGTCACGCGCGCGATCACGAAGATCGGCGTGTACAGCTCGATCGGAATGCCGAGCAGGTAGTACGCGTAGGCGGCGGGGAAGTCCACGTTCGGGTGGATGTTCTTCTCCTCGAGCATCACCCGCTCGAGGATGTCGGCGATGTCGCCCCACTTCGTCACGCCCTTGCGGCGGCCGATCTCCTTGGCCATCTGCGTGAGGATCCCGGCCCGGCTGTCCGCCTTCTTGTACTCGCGGTGGCCGAAGCCCATGATCTTCTTCTTGGTGGCCAGCGCATCCCGAATCCACGCTTCCGCGTTCTCCGGCGTGCCGATCTCCTTGAGCATCTTCATCGCCTCCTCGTTGGCGCCGCCGTGGAGCGGGCCTTTGAGGGTGCCGATGCCCGTGACGATGCCGCTGTAGAGGTCGCTGAGCGTGGCGACCGTCACGCGGGCGGCAAACGTCGACGCGTTGAACCCGTGCTCCGCATAAAGCGTGAGCGATGCATCCATCGCCATCTCGGTGAACTCGTCCGGCTTCTCGCCGCCGTGCAGGATGTAGAGGAAGTTCGCGGCCGTGTTCAGCGACGGATCGGGCTTGACGATGTCCTGCCCGTGCTGGATCCGGTAGCCGTTCGCCACGATCGTCGGCGCCTTCGCCATGATCCGGACGGCCTTGCGGACGTTCGCGTCGTGGTCGTTCTTGTCGTAGTCGGGATCGTACGGCGCCAGCACCGCGTACGCGGCCCGGGTGACGTCCATCGGGTGGGCGTTCTTCGGCATCGCGCGCAACGCGTCGTACACCTGCGGGGGCACCTCGCGCTCTTCGCCCAACGTCTTGCGGAACGCGGCCAACTCGTCCCGATTGGGCAGCTTGCCGTAGAACAGCAGGTAGGCCGTCTCCTCGAAGGAACCCTTCTCCGCCAGGTCGTGCACGTCGATGCCTCGGTAAACGAGACTGCTGCGGTCGGAATCGATCTGGCTAATCTTGGAAATGCCGCCGATCACGCCTTCGAGACCGGGGCTGTAGTTGGGGTAAGTGGTTGCTGCCATTTCCTAGTCCTTCTTCAAAGCTCTTTGTTCAGTTGCGTGCCGTCTACCTCGTCGCTCCACGCCCGATCTTGCGCTTCGTAGGCCGGGTATTCGATGAGATCGTAAAGCTCGGCCCGTGTCCGCATCGAGTCGAGGAATCCAGCTTGCGTGCCGGTCTCCAAGAGCTCCTTGTAGGCGTCCGTGACGGCCTTCAGCATGACCCGGAAAGCGGTCATCGGATAGATGACGAGATTGTACCCAAGGGACCCGAAATCCGAGAGGGTGAGAAGGGGGGTCTTCCCGAACTCCGTCATGTTCGCAAGCAGCGGCGCGGACACCCCCTTTCGGAACGCCTCGAACTCGGCCTCCGACTGCAGCCCCTCGGGAAACACCGCGTCCGCTCCGTGGTCGACGTAGAGCTTCGCACGGTCGATCGCCGCGTCCAACCCCTCGACGCCTCGGGCGTCGGTCCGGGCCACGATGAGGAACGCCGGATCGCGCCTCGACGCCACCGCCGCGCGCACCTTCTTGGCCATCTCGTGCGGGGCGATCACCGCCTTCCCATCGAGGTGCCCGCAGCGTTTCGGGCTGACCTGGTCCTCTAGATGGATGCCCGCCAGACCCGCGCGCTCCATCTCGCGCACCGTCCGCGCCACGTTGAGCGTCTCGCCGTAGCCCGTGTCGGCGTCCGCGATCACGGGCACCGGCGCCGCCTGGCACACGTACGCCGCCTGCTGCGCCATCTCCGTGAGCGTGAGGAGCGCGATGTCCGGCACGGCGAGCAGTGCGTTGGTCACCCCCGCGCCGCTCAGATACAGCCCCTCCGCGCCCGCCGAGTGCGCGGCCTTGGCCGTGATCGCATTGAACACGCCGGGAAGGCAAACGACGCCGTCGGCCATGCGCTCGCGCAACGCGCGTCCAGGCGATTCGGGACCTCGATGCAGCATGGGGGGAGGATACCGGGAGACGGGAGACGGGAATCGGGAGACGGGAATCGGGAGACGGGAGTCGGGAATCGGGAATCGGGAGACGGGAATCGGGAGACGGGAGTCGGGAATCGGGGGGGGATCGGGCGTGCGCAGGACCGCTGCCCGCCCGCCCCGAACCTAAGAAATGCCATGATTCGCCGTCTTTCCTTCGCTCCACTCCTGCTCCTCAGTACCCTCGCCCTTGCGGGCTCGCCGGTTCCCAGCGGCCCCACCCCGGCCGACCTCAAGGCGGCCTACGAGCGGGCCGACCAGATCGCCCAGGCGCGGGGAGCGGCGCGGATGCTGCAGCTCGAGCCGCACTGGTTCGCGGGCGATCGCTTCCTCTGGTACCGCAAAGCGCTGGCCCAAGGAGCCAGCGAGTTCGTGCTGGTCGATATCGAGAAGCGCATGAAGAACCCCGCGTTCGACCACCAGAAGCTGGCCGCGGCGCTGGCCCAAGCCTCGGGCAAGAAGGTCGACGGCGCGAAACTCCCGTTCCAGGAGATCACGCTGGCCGACAACCTCAAAACCGTCCAGTTCGACTGGGACAACAAACGATGGGAGTGCGATCTCGCCGCCTATGCGTGCAAATCGATCGGCGACGCATCCACGCCTCCCCGGGGTCCCGGGCGAGGCGGACGCCCAGCCCCTCGCCAAGGGGCGCGCCAGGGCCCGAACCGCTCGCCAGACCAGAAGCTCGTTGCCCGCCTCGAAGACGGCAAGATCGTCGTGGCCTCCACGGCCGACGATTCCCGTGTCTTCGAGAGCGCGCTCGACTCCTTCGCCGCCGTTCGATGGGCGCCGTCGGGCGACCGGCTCGTCGCCTTCCGCGTGCTTCCCGGCGACCGGAAGCAGGTGTTCCTCATCGAGTCCTCTCCGCGCGACGGCGGGCGCGCCAAGTTGGTGCAGCGCGATTACGATCTGCCGGGCGACAAGCTCGATACCTTCGAAACCTACGTGATCGAGCTCGGCGCCAAGAAGGAAACCAAGGTGGACCTGGCTCCCATCTACACCGGCGGACGGCCGTACCTCGGCCCTCCAAACCTCGACTGGACGCGCGACGGCAAGGCGTTCCGCATGACGATCGTCGAACGCGGCTACCAGCGCGCCTTCGTCGTGGATGTGAACCTCGCCACCCTAGCCGTCAAGACCCTGGTGGACGAGCGGCCCGAGACCTTCGTCGACTCGACCAGCCTCATGCGCGAAGACTTCAGGGACTCGGATGAGATGCTCTGGCGGTCCGAGCGCGACGGGTGGGGCCGGCTCTATCTCGTGGACACGGCCAAAGGCGCGGTCAACAACGCCGTCACCCCACCCAACTGGATCGTGCGATCGATCGTCCACGTGGACGAAAAGGCGCGCACCGTGATCTTCACGGCCAACAACACGGACCCCGCGGAGGATCCGTACTACATCCACGCGTTCCGTGTGAACCTCGACGGCACAGGCTTGGTGGCGCTCACCGACGGCGACGGCACGCACACCCCACGCTTCGCGCCGGGTTGGGGCAGCCTCGTGGACACTTACTCGCGCGTCGACTCTCCACCGGTGCACGTGTTGCGCACCGTGGGCAGCCCCGCCCCGTTCGTGCTGGAGACGGCGGACCTCGAGGATTGGAAGGCGTTCCACGTGCCCGACGTTGAGCGCTTTTCGGCAAAGGGGCGCGACGGGGAGAGCGAGATCTACGGCGTGGTCTACCGCCCGAGCGACTTCGACCCCTCGAAGCGCTACCCCATCATCGAGAACCTCTACGCAGGGCCGCACGACTCGTTCGTTCCCAAGGCGTTCAGCGCCCTCAACGGGATGCAGCAGATGGCCGAACTCGGGTTCATCGTCGTGCAGATCGACGGCATGGGCACCCGCAACCGGGGCAAGAAGTTCCACGACGTGTGCTGGAAGAACATCGCCGACGCGGGTTTCCCCGACCGCATCCTCTGGATGAAGGCCCTCGCCGCGAAGTACCCGTACGTGGACATCTCGCGCGTCGGGGTGTACGGCACCTCCGCCGGAGGGCAAAGCTCGACGGGCGCGCTCCTGTTCCACCCCGAGTTCTACAAGGTGGCCGTCTCCTCGTGCGGTTGCCACGACAACCGCATGGACAAGGTGTGGTGGAACGAGCAGTGGATGGGCGTCCTCGGCCCGCACTACGAGGCTCAATCGAACATCACCAACGCCGGCAAGCTCGAGGGCAACCTCCTTCTGATGCTCGGCGAGATGGACACGAACGTTCCGCCCGAGTCCACCCTGCGCCTCGTGGACGCCCTCATCAAGGCCAAGAAGGAGTTCGACTTCGTGATGCTGCCCGGCTTCGACCACACCAGCGGGGGGCCCTACGGCGAGCGGAAGCGGAGGGACTTCTTCGTGAAGCACCTGCTGGGGGTGGAACCGCCAAGCTGGAACGGAGGATAGGGGCGCTTATCGTTTGTCGTTTTTCGTTTTTCGTTTGTCGGGGGGAGTCCGGCGACAAACGATCAACGATCAACCACAAACAAGGTTTGCGAGACGCCCCACTCCTGGCCCTTGTCCAGCCCGAACATCTCCGCGCAGGCCATGAAGAAGATGCGCCACCGTTGGAGCCAGCGGGCCGCCTCTTCCGCGCCGTAGTGGTCGGCGAGGATTGCCAAGGCCTCGTCGCGCCGGGCGTCGAGCCGTTCCAACCATGCGTTGGACGTCTTCTCGTAGTGCGTGCCGTCCCACTCCCAGCGGTCCACCAGCGCCAACGCGTCTTGGAACGAAGGCAGGAGGTCGGTGCTGGGCATGATCCCGCCGGTGAAGAAGTGCCGGCCCATCCAGTTGCCCGACCCCTCGGTGTCGAACGTGTAGGGGAACCGGGCGTGCCGGAAGACGTGGAAGAAGGCGAGCCCCTCCGGCGCGAGCCAACCGGCCATGCGCTCGAAGAGCACCGGGTGGTTGCGCACGTGTTCGAGCATCTCGATCGAGACGATCCTATCGAACGTCGCTCCCGGCTCGAAAGTGTTCACGTCCGCGGTGCGGATCTCCAGGTTCTGCAATCCCCGGCGCCGGGCCTCGTCGAGGATGAAACCGCGCTGGGGCGCCGAGTTGGACACGCCTACGATGGACGCCCCCGGGAACCGCTCCGCCAAGTAGAGGCTCAGGGAACCCCACCCGCACCCGAGGTCGAGGACGCGCTGGCCGTCCTCGATGCGCGCCCGCTCCGCGTACGTCGCCAGAGCGCGCTCCTCCGCTTCGGCAAGGGTCGCCACGCCGGGAGCCCATTCGCAGCACGAGTATTTGCGCCTCGGGCCCAACACCAGCTCGAAGAAGCGGGGCGGAAGCTCGTAGTGCTGGGCGTTGGCCTCCTCGGTGGCCTCGGCGATGGGGGCGTCCTCCAGAGCGCGGACGAACGCCGACAGCGCGGCCTCCTCCGAGCCGTCGCACGCGCGTTCGACGGCGCGGAGGCGGTTGCGCGAAGCCGAGCGGATCGCGGCGCGGATCACGCTGTCCGGAACGAGCGCACGCTCGGCGAGCGCGAGGCCTGCGGAAACGACGAGTTCAGCCATGGGTTGCCTCCTTGGGCGGGAGCGGGATGAAGGGGGACGTGGTGCGCTGGTATTCGCGGTAGGCATCGCCCCGAGAGAGAAGGGAGCGGGCTTCCGTGAGCGGGATCCCCGTCACCTTGGTGAGGAAGAGGAGCATCACGAGCATGCCCGCGACGGCGAGCCACACCAGCGGTCCGCCCATCGCCAGCAGCACGTAGCCGCCCCAGTGCACCCACTCGAAGAAGTAGTTGGGGTGGCGCGACCACGCCCACATGCCATGGCTGCACACCTTGCCCTTGTTGTCCGGATCGGATCGGAACGCCTGCAATTGACGGTCGGCGATGCTCTCGCCGGTCACACCCAGAAGCCAGACCCCGATCCCGAGAACGTCCAGAAGCGAAGGCGATGGAGATGCGTTCGAAGCCGCGGCGAGCATGGGCAGGGCGAACATCACCGCCCAAAACGCCTGGATCTGGAAGAAGCCGAACATGAGCGGCTGGGTCTTGGGCCCCCACTTCTCGCGCAGCATGCGGTAGCGTCCGTCTTCTTCCTCGCCGGAAACGCGCACGAACAGCATCCCGCCCAAACGGAAGGCCCAGACGCCCGCGAGCACCGCCGTGATCAAGCGGCGGGTCGGATCGCCGTCCGCGACCGCGGCGAACCAGAGAGCGCACAAGCCGGTTCCGAAGCTCCACGCGACGTCCACGATCCCGGCGTTGTGCCGGCGGTACTGGACCCACCAAAGGCCGCCCATCATCGCGGCCATCGCGCACCAAGCGATGCCGATGGCTTGCCACACGCTCATCGGGAGCCCTCCCATCGAGCCAGGGCCAGGTAGTCGGGAACCTCGGACGGGTCCTTGCTGCGGTGCGCCTTCACCAGTTCGCCGTCCACGACGAGAAACACCCCCGGCAGTTGGGACGCGTCCCCCTCCGTCGGACCCTGGCGGAACCCTCTGCCGAACGCGCGCGCCGCGCCCAACCACATCTTGGGACCGAGCAGAGCGCCCAACGACCCTCGCTGCAGATCCAGAGCCTGGTACAGCTTCCGCTCGGGATCGGCGAAACGGGGCACGTCCCCAACGCCGAACTCCTCGAAGAACGGTGCGGCTTTCTCCTCGGTGCTCATATGGACGAACGCCACCTGCGTTCCCATCCGCTCGATCTCTCCGCGCAGCCGCGCCACGTCGGAGACCATCTCGCGGCAGAAGATTCACCCAAAGTGCCGAATCACCACCAACAGCAGGGGTTTCTCCCGCGAGAGCAACGCGATCGCGTCCCACTGGGGGAGTTCGAGAAGGGTCATCGCCATACGGTCTCCTTCGAAGCCAGCTCTCCGCGCGGCACCGCGCCGGACCACCTGGGTTTGGCGAGCACCATCTGGACGTCGCCCACGTGCCGCTCGGCGAAACCCGCCTCGCAGTACCGCAGGTAGAACTCCCACAGTCGGAGGAGGCGCTCCGGGTAACCGAGCGCGCGCGCCTCTTCCCTGCGCGCAACGAACCGCTCCCGCCACAGGCGGAGGGTGGTGGCATAGTGCGGACCGATCTCCTCGAGGTCCACCAGCCGAAGGTCCGAGGCGCGCGTCATCGCCTGCTGCATCGCCGTCCTCGAAGGGCAGCAGCTGCCCGGGAAGATGACGTGGCGGATGAAGTCGACGGAGCGCACGTACTGGGCGTAACGCTGGTCCGGCATCGTGATCGCCTGCACGGCCATGGCGCCCTGGGGCCGCAGCAGCTCCGCACACTTGGCGAAGAAACGTGGGAGGTTCTCGTGGCCAACGGCCTCGATCATCTCGATCGACACGATCCGGTCGAACTTGCCCTGAAGGTCGCGGTAATCCTTGAGGAGCACCTCCACCCGGTCCTGAAGTCCGGCCTCCTGGATGCGGCTGCTGGCCAGCGCGTGCTGTTGGCGCGAGATCGTCGTAGTCGTGACGCGGCACCCGAACTCCTTGGCGGCCATCAGCGCGAAGCTCCCCCACCCGCTTCCGATTTCGAGCACGTGGTGGCCCGGGTTGAGTTCGAGCTTGCGGCAAAGGCGGCGGAGCTTGGCTTCGGACGCTTGCTCGAGCGTGGCCTCGGGGTGCTCGAAGAACCCGCACGAGTACGTCATGCTCTCGTCGAGGAACAGCGAGAAGAACTCGTTCCCGAGATCGTAGTGCGCGTGGATGTTCGCGCGGCTGTTGGCCTTCGTGTTGCGCCGCCCGAGGTGGCGCAGCAGGTTGGGCAGCGACATCAGCCAGGCGAGGCGGCGCTCCAGGGGACTCTCATGGCCGATGCGCCGCACCAGGATCTGGAACAAGGCCGTGAGGTCGTCGCTGTCCCAGGTGCCGTCTCCGTACGCTTGCGACGCCCCGATCGAACCGCGAAACGCAAGCTGGCGGTACGTGGCCGGATCGTGGACCACGAGCTGGGCGCGCAGGGGGCGGCTGGGATCGACCGCACCGAGCCGAAGCTCTCGATGCGGGTCTTTCAGGAGGATTTCCCCTCCCTGCAGCCGATCGAGGGCGGCGATCACGGCTCGGCGACACAGAGCATCGAGTGGTTTCATGGTTGCATCTCGGGCAGATGGTTCTTGGAGGGATGGCGCTGGTAGGGAACGCCCTTGCGCCACAGCTTGAGCGCTTGGAAATAGATGCCCGCGATCACGCGGTGCGTCATCAGCGGGTGACGCCAGGACAGCCGCCGCCACTCGCTTGCGGTGAGCGGGCGGCGACGCATGACGAGCGTGGCGTCCAGGACTTTGTCGTCGCGCTCGAAGCTCTCCATGTGCACGACCAGGTTCTCGCCGGGAGGCTCGAAGCGCCATGAGTAGCGCTGGTCCATCCCCATGAAGGGCGACACGTGGAACTCCTTGCTGAACCGGCCGAGACCCTCTTCGGAGCTGCGCTGCACGTAGCAGTGGGTCTCGCCCCACGGCGTGTTGTGCACCTCGCTCACGATGGCCTCCACGCGCGTGTCGGCCTCGTCGAAGCAGTAGAGGAAGGAGACGGGATTGAACCGGAAACCCGCGGTGCGCGGGTGGGTGAGCATCCGTACCGGACCCAGGTTCTCCAGCCCAAGCCGCTCGGCCGCGAGCGCGCGGGCCGCGTGGTCCAAGCGCACTCCGGGTTCGCCGAAGTGCTCCTCCCGGCGAATGCCGCGGGCGAGCTTCTTCAACAGAGGCTCCTTCTGGACCGAGCCGTCGAGGGGCCACAACTCCTCGAGGTCCACGTAAGCCATGTGGAGGTCGTAGCGAAACGCGTGGGGACGGGGCGCGAAGCGCCGGTGGCGCACCCAGCCGTCGTAGAAGGCGCTCTTCATGCCTTGCCTCCGAACGCAGCGGCGACCTCGAGCGCGCTCCGGACCCCGTCCTCGTGGAAGCCGTAGCCCCAGTACGCCCCGCAATACGAGATGCGGTTGTGGCGGAGCATCGAGGCGCGGCGCTCTCGCGCGGCCATCCCTTCGACGGTGGTCACGGGGTGGTGGTACGTGAAGCGGCGCAGCACCTTTTCGGGTGCGATTCCCCGCTCGTTGAGCGAGACGCAAAACGTGCTCGTCGAGCGAAGCGACTGCAGCAGGTTCATATGGTAGGTTACGGCGGCGGGGGCATCGGGTTGGGTTCCCGCGTGGTAGTTCCAACTCGCCCAAGCCGCTTTCGAGCGCGGCAGGACCGAGGTGTCGGTGTGCAGCACGACGTCGTTCGGCTGGTACGGGAAAGCGCTCAGCGCGGCGCACTCCGAGTCCGTAGGGTCTGTGAGCGCGTCCAGCGCCTGATCGGCGTGGCAGGCGAACACCAACTCGTCGAATCGCTCTGCGCCTCGAGTCGAGACGACCTCGACGCCGTCCTGTGTGCGCCTCACGGCGTGCACGGGCGAGCTTGTCCGAAACTCGACGCCGAGCCCCTTCAGAAGTTTGTCCACGTAGCGTTGGGACCCTCCCCGAACGACCTCCCACTGGGGCCGGTCCTCGAACTGCAGCATGCCGTGGGCCTGGAGGAAGCCGGCGACGAACCGGATGGGAAAGGCGCCAAAAAGGGATCCGGGACAGGACCAGAGCGCCGACCCAAGCGGCTGCAAGAACCGTTCGGCAAACTCGCGAGACCTTCCGCGGGATTGGACATAGGCGTCGACGGTCAGGCTGGCGGGCGCCTGGGCCAGCTCCTCGCCATCCCTGAAGAAACCGCGGATGTCCGCCAGCATCCTCCAGTGGCCGGGCTTGAGGACGCTGGCTGGCTGGGCGAAGAGCGTGCGGGGGCCCCGACCCGCATACTCGATGCCCGAGCGGTCGCACCGAACCCCGAACGACATGTCCGTCGGCTGGGTCTCGACGCCCAACTCGTCGAGCAGGGCGGAGAAGAGGGGGTAGTTGCGCCGGTTGAAGACGATGAAGCCCGTGTCCACCTGGAACTCCGACCGTCCATCGCTCACCGTGACAGTGGCGACATGTCCCCCGACCTTCGGGGCCGCTTCAAACAGGGTCACGCGGTGCTGGCGCGAAAGGGCCCGGGCTGCCACCAGCCCCGAGACGCCCCCACCCACCACCGCGATGTGCATTACATATCATTATACACTGATATGTAATGCATTGCAAATCAGGACTTCAGGGGCTGGATCTCGATCCTCCGAAACTCCACAGGATGGCTCTCCGACTGCAGGGAGATCGTGCCCCCGTCGATCAGCAGCTTGCCGTCCCTGATCAGGGTCTTCGCATCGGGGTCGTTCGGGTCGAACTGGATCTGCTCGTAGCGCAGCACCTCCTTCCCGTCAATGCGGTGGATCACGAGCCCCGCCCCATGGACTTCGACCTCGCACGAAACCCACTCTTCGCCGCGAAACGTGGGCGAGATCGAGTTCGTGCAGTGCTGGGTGATCAGCTTCCCGCCCATCACGATGTTCGTGCCGGGGGTGCACACGTTGCCGGTCGGCCGGTCGCCCGTGGCGTCGCCGCCCAGAAGCTGCACCTCGCACGAAACGGGGAAGTCCTGGTCGACGCGCATCGACTCGGGGGTCTGCCCATGGATCATGATCCCGCTATTCTTGAACGCCCACCCCGGGCCCCCCTCGATCTGCTTCCCGACGAAACGGTACTCGAGGCGCAACTTGTAGTTCGAGTACGGGGTCTTGTAGAAGAGGTGGCCGAACCTACCGTCGAACTTGCCGCCGTAGCCGTCGTACGACACCTTCAGCACGCCGTCCTCGACCCGGAAGGTGTTGGCGAAGTTCTCGCCCGCGGGGTAGTGGGTGATCTTGGGCGTCCATCCCGAGAGGTCGTGCCCGTTGAACAAAGGTTGCCACGCCTGAGGCGGGGAGGCGGGAGTGAGCAGAAGGGCCAGTGCGAGAAGGCTCATACCCGCATTGTAGTCTCTACCGCCAGAACAGGCTGAGCACCTCGAAGCACACGGCTCCGAAGGCGGCGGTGGCGGGAATCGTGATCACCCAAGCGATCACGACGCCCCTCGCGACCTGCCACCGAACGGCAGAGATCCTCTTGGACGCGCCCACACCGAAGATCGAAGCCGTGATCGCGTGGGTGGTCGAGATCGGCATCCCGAAATGGCTTGCCGCGAGGATGACGGCCGCGCCGGAGGTCTCCGCCGCGAAGCCGTGCACCGGCTCGAGGCGGATGATCTTGTGGCCCAGCGTCTTGATGATCCGCCAGCCTCCCGCCGCGGTGCCGAATCCCATCGCCGTGGCGCACGCAAGTTTCACCCAGAGCGGCACCTCCGGCTGGGCGAGCATCCCATTTGCGACCAACGCCAGGGTGATGATGCCCATGCTCTTCTGGGCGTCGTTCTGCCCGTGGGAGAACGCCATGAGCGCCGAGGACACCAGTTGCAGCTTTCGGAACGCCCCTCCCGCTTTGCCGGGGTGGACGTTGTGGAAGAAGCCCGCGATCAGGCGCATGACCAGGAATGCGACGAAGAACCCGACGATGGGGGACCCGACCAGAGGGAGGATCACCTTGTCGACCACTCCGTTCCACGTCACGATGGTCACCCCCCCCTTGGCGATTGCCGCCCCGAGAAGGCCGCCGATCAGCGCGTGCGAGGAGCTGGAGGGGATGCCGTAGACCCACGTGATCAGATTCCATCCGATCGCTCCCACCACGGCGGCGAGCACTACCACCTCGGTGGCTTGGGTCGGGTCCACGATGCCGCCCGCGATGGTTTTGGCGACGTGGGTGGCCACCATGGCCCCCGCCACGTTCAGCACGGCGGCCATCATTACGGCCTGTAGCGGCGTTAGGACTCGGGTCGACACGACGGTCGCGATCGCGTTGGCGGTGTCGTGGAAGCCGTTGATGTAATCGAACGCGAGGGCGCCGACGATCACCAGGACGAGCAGGATCGACAGCTCAGGCATATTTGTCGATGATCGTCCCGACGATCGCGGCGATGTGCTCGCACTTGTCGGAAGCCTGTTCGATCCGGTCGAACATCTCCTTCCACTTGATCACTTCCAGCGCTTCGATGCCCGGCTGGTCGAAGAGATTCTTGAGCGCCTTGCGAAACGCCTTGTCGCTCTGGTTCTCGACGGTGTGGATCTCGCGCAGAGTCTCGCGCAGCGAGACCGACTTGGAGAAGCCGTTGCGAAGCTCGCGAATCGCGCTGTCTGTGAGCTGGGTGAGGTGCTGCAGCAGTTCGACGACCGGTAGTAGATCCTCTCGGGGGCCTGTGAGCGAGTAAAGCTCGGCTCGCGCGGCCGCCGCCTCGATGAGATCGGTGACGTCGTCGAGGGCTTGGCTCAGCTCGCGGAGATCCTCCTTGTCCAGCGGTGTGATGAACATCGTGGCGAGTCGGTTCTGCAACTCGTGCGTGAGCGTGTCGCCCTCGCCTTCCAGTTCGTCGAGGACCTTCGCGTGGTGGGGCAGGTTGCCGAAGTCATGGACCATGGCCAGAAAGGCGTCCGCCGACCGCATAGCGATCTTGGCCTGACCCTCGAGAAGGTCGTAGACCACCGTCTCCTTCCGCATCTTCATCTTCATCAAATGCCGACCTCTCCGATGGAAGTTCTTTCTTCCAGTATGACCCTCAAGCCGACAGGAATCCATGGGAGAAACGGAGGACGGGGCGCTAAGGCCATTTGATCGGCCGAAGACCCTATGAGCGAGTTGACGGAAACGCCGACGATCGGCCTCGTTGGGGCACTTTGGAAGCTGCGGACGACGAACGGGCGAGGGATGAGTTGGCGTACCGCGGATCGCCCGTCACCTCGCGAACGAGGGCGTCCGCCAGCCACTGGGGGATCGCCGCCTCCGTATCGACGGACGGAAGCTCGACTTCCGCCAAGACGAGGTCGAGGCCCTCGAACTCGTCGATCTCCCACTTCAGCTCGCCCTCTTGGACGAAGTAACGGCGCTTCTTCAGGCGCCACCCTTCGGTGAGCGGCCACAACCGTTCGAATTCGCGTTCATCGAGGGGCTCCTCGAGTTCCTCGCGCACCAATCCCTCGCCGCGCTTCCATGTCCGCACCCACGACACGCGCCCGTCCTGGCACGTTCGCCTCAACCGTTCCCCTTCCCGCGCTTGGAAGTAACCCTGCTCGATCTCGACACACGGTGCCGACTGCGCGCGCTCGGGAACGGCCCGCAGGAGAAACTTCCTTTCGATCTCCAGGTGGATCGGGGTTGAGAGTCGCTTGGAAAGCTCCAGCGCAGGCGCCACCAGGCGGTCGGCAGCCGCCTTGAGCCCTGCCGTCGTCGCAGCCCATCGCTGGGCCCGAACCTCGTGAATCTGGCCGACGATGGCCACCCACCCGGGAATGGGGTCCTGGGATCGCAACAGCTTGAGCTCCTCCGAATCCTCGGTTCTTGCGGCGCGGGCGATCTGCCTTGCAAAGGCCCTCGCTTCCGACTCGATCACCGAGGCGCATGTTTCCACCCAAACGTCCGCGTCGTGCAGATCGCCCAGGAGATCCTGGAAGCTCTTGCAACGTTTCACCAGATCCGCGGCCAAAGGCTCGGCGCCCGCCAAAGGCTCGAGCAGATAGCGCAGGCGTTTGCCGGCGATTCGGGCGCGGTGGGCGTGCGCCCGGTCTCCGACACCCTCGACCCGCTCGATCCGCCTTCGGAGCGTTGTTGCCGCGCGCTCGATACGTTCTCCTGCGAGCTGTCGAAGCGTGGGGCCTTCCATTGCATCGGGACGCAAATCGCGAAGCTCGGTCTCAAGCGCGCGAAGGACCGACTCCAGATCCTCTTCGATCCGGCGAGCGGCCTTGCCGTCGGAGCGCTGTCGCCGCGCTTCGAGACGGGACACAAGGCGGTCGAGGCCGGCCCGCTCGGCCCGCTTGAGCAAGGATGCTCGGCTTCTCAGCCACTCGAGCTGAACCTCCAGGTCCCGGCTCGGGTTGGTGGTGCGAGCGATCCGGCTCAGGCGTCGCATCGACCCTCGGCCAACGCCCTTGCCCAGCACCGTCCCGTAGCCCGCCAACACGCTGCGAAGTCGGCGCATCGCTACGCGAAGGTCATGAAGGGCCTCGACGTCCTCCGAATCTCCGAGGCGAGCACGAGCCCCTCGAATCTCTTCGAGCTTGTCCCGAACCAGGGTAGCGACGGAACCGCGGGCAACCTCGCCGAGCGATTGGACCGTGAAGGAGCCATCTGCCACCCCGCCGTCTTCAGCTTGCGGGGACATACCTTCAAGGTACCCCGGGTTTTTCGCGGCCGGTCACCAGGTTTTTGGAGAGTGGCTAGCCGTACAACGTCGGTTTGCGCCACCACTCCTTGGCCTTGTCGAAGCCCCACTGTTTGACTCGCGGCCTGCGCTCGCGTAGGCGTATCGACTCGATGCCGAGGAAATGCCCGCGCGACGCGTTGTTCTTGCCCGTGCACTCCAGCCTCACCACGTACTCTCCCGGATCGGGCCAGAAGTCGAGCAGATGCACCTCGGCGGCCTCGACGTCCGGCGCGTAGAGGTCGAATGTCCCCAACGGAACGCGCACTGGAGCCTCGGGATACGCGCCCGTCGCGCCGACCTTGCTCAGGAACACCTTCCAAGTTCCGAAATCGTAGCTCTTGGTGAGCGAAAGCAAAAGGCGCAGCGGCTCCTTTTCGGCGATCGTGAACGGGACTTCGAACCACGCACCCTCGCCTTGGGCGCGGTAGAGGGCCTGCGGCCCGTCGAAGAACTCCAACTGCTGCGCCTCCGCCTTGCCTTCGCCGTGGCCGGCCAGATGGTCGCGCGCGAACGAAATCGTGCGTTCGAGGCTGGGGAGGCGGCGTTCGGCGCCCGAAGGCGCCCGTGCCGAGAACGTGGGTTGGCCCGTCTGGTACCAGAACGCAACGCTCGCAAAGTCGTCCTCGCGCTCGTTCCAGCTCATGCTCTTCTGGTCGGGATTCTCGTCGGGCGAGATCCACCCGAAGTGCTCGAACGTCACCTTGATCCCGTTTTGAAACACGAGGGGATCCTGGATGTGCCATCGATAGGCGCTCGTGTGGCCGCCCACGATGCCCCACTGGTCGAAGTACGGGACCCCGAAGTAAGGCGTGCTCGTGCGTTTCAATCCCCACGCCGAGAGGAAGTAGTCCTCGGTGCCCGTGCCCCAGATCGAGGGCTTGGGCTCGCCGTCCACATAGATCTTCTCGTCGCCCTCGCCGAACCACGAGGGGCTGCGCGTCCGCACGGCGAGGACCGTGCCCACGTAGTGGCCCTTGCCCTTCGTGTCGAGGACCACGTAGTCCTTGCCGTGCTGCACGGGATACTCCTGCCGGTACTGCGCATAGAAGTAGGGCGTGTCGGCGGGAAGCGAGTCGAGCTTGACCCAGTCGATGTTGTAGTAGAGGAGGTTGATCGGCTTGTCGCCCTGGTTGACGATCTCCACGCGCGCGGACTTGCGGAAGGGCATGTGCCAGAAGCAGTTGTACGAATCGGCGTCCTCGACGATCACGGGGACGCTGATCACCTCGCTGCGCTTGCCAAAGCAGTTGGCGAAGAAGTCGCCGACAGGCGCCTCAACCCCCGGCCGGTCGCTGCCGTCCCAATAGATGCGCAGCAGCATGTCCTGGTGGGTGGCCGAACCGTCTTTGGCCCACCCCTGCGGCTCGGGGCCGAGGAACGTGAACCACAGGTGGGTGATCATGCCGGGACCCTGGCGGTCCATCAGCACGTGGGTGGCGCCGGGCGCCACGCGGAAGTTGTCGTAGTTGCTCCGCTCCTCGAGATTGCCGAGGGGATCGGCCTTGGGGTCGTACTTGCCGTCCGCCCCTTTGCGGAACGTGGACGTCTCCCGCATGCTGCGGCCCTGAAGGGGCTTGGCCAGTTCCCCCAGAGGGCCCTGGGCGAGTGCGATCGTGGCGGCGATGGCAAGCGGAACGAACATCGTGATGCGAAGTTCGCGCCCGCGGGCTCAAACTCCTGTCGGCCCTTCGAGGCTTTGCCCGCAGATTTACAACTTCGCCCGGGTTTCGGACGATTCTTATCCTACAATGAAACCCGTGAACGGGATGGGTCCTGAGGAGCGGATCGAACGACCGGCCCCGCGGGCGGTGCTATCGAGGCGCGCGTTCCTGCAGGCCGGCTCCTTGTTCCTTGCGGGGGCGGCCTCGGGCGCGGCGTGGGGCCGGCTCGGACGACGGTCCGTCGCCAAGGTGGGGATTCTGGCCGACCTCCACCATGCGGACAAGATGGAAGCGGGGGGGCGATACTACCGGATGGCCCTGCCCAAGCTTCGCGAGGCGTTTCGGCTGCAGGCGCGCGAGGGCCTCGACCGCATCGTCCACCTCGGCGACCTCGTGGATTCCGTCAAAGACGTGGACCAGGAGGAGATCGCGATCCAGACCGTGGCCAACGAGTTCCGGGCCTTTGGGACGCCCTACCACTTCCTGATGGGGAACCACTGCCTGTCGGCGGTGGACAAATGCCGGTACCGCGATTTGACCAGTACGGCGGGGCGCCACGAGCACTTCGACGTCGGCGGGGTCCGTTTCCTTTGCCTCGACGCGTGTTTCCGGAGCGACGCCCGTCCGTATGCGCGCGGGAACTTCGATTGGCGCGACGCGGCGATCCCGTTTCCGCAGCGCGCTTGGCTGCGCCACGAGCTCCGCGACGCGCCGGGACCGTGCGTGGTGCTGGTGCACCAGTTGCTGGACCCCGTCCCGAACTACTGCGTGTCGAACCACGAGGAGGTACGGAACATCCTCGCCCGATCTGGGAAGGTCCTCGCGGTGATCCAGGGGCACTACCATCAGAACCGGTACACCGAGATCGACGGCATCCCCTACATCGTCCTGCGATCGCTGATCGAGGGGCCGAATGTGACGGATCGAGGTTCGTCCGTGTTGCAAGTGTTCGACGACGGGTCCGCCGTGCTCAAAGGCTTCTCCCTCCAGCACAGCTACGCGTTGAACAGATAGCAAGGCCCAAGCCAAGGCCTAAGGCCCAAGGCCCAAGGCCTAAGGCCCAAGGCCTAACCCATCACTTTCTTCAGCGCGGGGGCCATCGCCTTGGCCCAAATCTCGTAGCCGGCCGCGTTCGGATGCAGCGCGTCGGGCATCAGGAGGGTGCGCAGCGACCCGTCGATGCGGATGAACGCATAGCCGATGTCGAGAAAGTGCACGCGTTTGCCGTCGGCGATCCCCTTGAACAGGGCCGTGGCCTCGGCGACTTTCGTGCGCATCGGATCGTCGGCGTTCGCGCCCCGGGGGAAGATGCCCAGCAGCAGGATCTTCGCGCTCGGCACCTTCTCGAGAAGCTCCGCGACGATGGCCTTCACCCCGTCCGCCGTCTGCGTGGGGTTCGACGAGCCGTGCCCGATGTTGTTCGTGCCGATCATGATCACGATCGCCTTGGGTTGGAGCCCGACGATCTCGCCGTGCCGCAGGCGCCACAGGACGTGCTCGGTGCGGTCGCCCGAGAACCCGAAGTTGGCGGCTTTGAGGGGCGCATACTCCCGGTCCCAGACCGCCTTGCCCGGACCCTCGAAGCTGTGGGTGATCGAATCGCCTAAGAACACGAGGTCCACACCGCCCGCCTGGGTGATCTTCACACACTGTTCGTGGCGGTCCTTCCACCACCCCTCGCCAAGTCGCTCGGCGGGCGTGGTCGCAACGTGCTGGGGGATTTGCATGGCGAGAGTGGCGAGGACAAGGGCGATCATATCGCAAGCGTAGCACTTCCCCCGCGCGGCTCAAAACGCCTATGATGGATTCATGGCGAAGAAGGGTCTGTCTCGGAGGGAGTTGTTGGGAACGGCGGGTGCGATGGCGGGGGCGATGCTTCTGCCGGGCACGGCCCGCGCGACGAGTCGAATGCAGGGCGCGAACGACAAGATCGTGCTCGGCCTCATCGGGTGCGGCGGGATGGGCGCGTCCAACATGCGCACGGTCATGAACCACGCGGAGATCGACGTGGCTGCACTGTGCGACGTGGACCTCGCGCGCATTCCGGGCGATTACCGCACCGTGATGAACAAGTACGGCCGCGCGCCCGAGGTTTACCGCGACTACCGGAAGATGCTCGAGCGGAAGGACATCGACGCCGTGATCATCGGCACGCCCGACCACTGGCACGCGCTGAACTTCATCCACGCCTCGGAAGCCGGCAAGGACGTGTACCAGGAGAAACCCCTGTCTCACAACATCGTCGAGGTGCTGGCGATGGCCAAGGCCCACCGCAACGCGAAGAACGTCGTTCAGGTCGGTACGTGGCAGCGCAGCACGCGCGAGTTCACCGACGCGATCGCCTACGTGCGCGCCGGAAAACTGGGGAACGTCACCCAGTGCCGCGCGTGGATCACGGACACGTTCCAAGCCGGGAACCAGAAGCCGACCGCACCGCCCGAGAGCATGGATTACGACTTCTGGGTCGGCCCCGCCGCGTGGCAGGAGTATCAGGCGAACCGAACCCACTACAACTGGCGCTGGTTCACGAACACCGCAAGCGGCCTTTCTGGCGACTGGGGCGTCCACATGATGGACATCGCCCTGCTCGGCATGAGCATGGACCAAGACCTCGTGATGCCCACCGAGGTGACGGCCTACGGAGGACGCTGGGCGTTCCCGAACGACGACCGGACCGCTCCCGACACAACCGAAGCCCTTTACCACTTCGAGGACCCGCACTGGGTCATGCATTGGTCCGTGCTGCGGGACCACCCGGGCAAGCCCGGGCACGGCACCGAGTTCGTCAGCTCCGACGGCCGCACCCTCCGCGTTTGGCGTGGCGGCTGGCTCCTCCTCGATCCCGATGGGAAGGAGATGCCCAAAGAGCAGGCCGACCCGACCGGCGACCACTGGCAGAACTGGATCGACTGCATCAAGTCCCGCGAGAAGCCGCGGGCGGACCTCCAGTCCGTCGCCCAGACCACGATCGTGTGCCACCTCACGAACGCCTCGCTGATGAGCGGCCAGACCGTGCACTGGGACAAGAAGAAGATGGACATCGTCAGCAAGGCGGGCCGGGACACCCTCGCGTACCACCGCGAGTACCGCAAGCCGTGGGGCCATCCGCTGATCGGCTAGGCCCCCGCAACCCTCCCCTCGATCACGCGTATTCTCCCTCGTGATCGAGGCGAGGGAGCTGCGCAAAACGTACGGTTCGACCATTGCCGTGGACGGGGTTTCGTTCGACGTCGCCCCCGGGGAGACGTTCGGCCTCCTCGGTCCCAATGGAGCGGGCAAAACCACGACGATCCAGATGCTCGTCGGCGCGCTCGATCCCGACTCCGGCAGCGCCCGCATCGATGGCAAAGCCGCAACGGACCGAGAGGCGAGGCTCGAGGTCGGGATTTCGCCGCAATCCGTCGCCCTTTACGACGATTTGACCGCGGAGGAGAATCTCCGCTTCTATGGAGCGATGTACGCCCTCAAGGGTCCCCGTCTGAAGGAGCGCGTGGACTGGTGCCTGGCGTTCGCCGGCCTCGAAGATCGGCGCAACGACCGGGTGGGCACGTTCTCGGGGGGCATGAAGCGGCGCCTCAATATGGCCGTGGCCCTCGTCCACGAGCCGCGGCTGGTGCTCTTCGACGAGCCCACGGTCGGTGTGGATCCGCAGTCCCGCAACCACATCTTCGAGAGCGTCGAGGCGCTCTCCAAGGCCGGGCTCACCGTGCTCTACACCACGCACTACATGGAGGAGGCCGAACGGCTGTGCGACCGCGTAGCCATCATGGACCGCGGCAAAGTGCTGGCGCTCGATACGGTCGCGGGCCTCGTCGAGGCGCACGGCGGGATGTCCACGATCGTGGCCGACCTCACCGCGCCGCCCGCCCAGGGGGTCACCCTGCCGGGCGAACTGGAGGGGCTGACCTTGCGCGTGAACACGAGGCGCCCGCTGGAGGACCTTGCCGCCATCGCGACCTCCCAGGTCGGGCTCGCGAGTCTCAGCTTGGACCGCGCCGATCTGGAGACCGTGTTCCTCAACCTAACGGGAAGGAGCCTGAGAGACTGATGGGTGCGATCTGGGCGATGGCAACGAAGGACCTGCGTCTCCTGGCGCGCGACCGATCGGGCTTCTTTTGGGTGCTCGGAATGCCGATTTTGATGGCGGTTTTCTTTGGGGCGATCTTCGGCAACGACGGACCCCGTGCCGCCATGACGGTCGCGACCGTGGATCTGGACGGCAGCGCGCGATCCCAGGCGTTCCTGAAAGACCTTGGAGAGAATCAGGGACTCGAGCTGAAGCCGGCGACGCTCGATGCCGCGCGAGATCTCGTGCGCAAGGGCGATCGTGTGGCCTACCTGGTGGTGCCCAAGGGTCTGGGCAAGGGCTCGCTGTTCGCCCCCGACGCGAGCGTGGAGCTCGAGATCGGCATCGATCCCAAGCGGAAGGCCGAAGCGGGCGTGCTGAGCGGGTTGATCCAGCAGGCGTGGTTCTCGCAACTTCAGGCCACGATGGCCGATCCCCAAATGATGGCGGCCGAGACTGCGCGATCGCGCGCCGAGCTGGAGGGGGCTTCGGACATGGACCCGGGGCAGCGAAGGGCATTGCTCGACCTCATCGGCAGCCTTGACTCGCTGAGCGCAACGGGTGGCCCGATGCCCTCGGGGGGCGGCGGGATGCAGGGCCCGACGATCAGGCAGTCGCCGGTGACCGACGATCGTGCGCAACCCGCATCGTCGTTCGAAGTCACCTTCCCCCAAGGCATCCTCTGGGGGTTCATCGGCATCTGCACCGCCTTCAGTCAATCGATGGTGCGCGAGCGCACCATGGGAACGCTGCAACGCCTGCGCATTGCTCCCGTGTCGCGGGGGCAACTTCTCGCGGGCAAGGCTCTGGCGTGCCTCCTCACGATCTTCTCTGTGAGCGCGCTCTTGTTGTCGCTCGGCTCCGCGATGGGAGTCAGGGTGGGGACCCATGTGCCCATGCTCGCGCTCGCCGTCCTCTGTGCGGGTCTCGGCTTTGTGGGCCTGATGGTGTTCCTCAGCGTGTTGGGCAAGACCGAGCAGTCCGTGGCCGGCGCGGGGTGGGCGGTGATGCTCCTGTTCTCCATGTCCGGAGGTGGGATGGTTCCGCTGATGGCGATGCCCCAGTGGATGCTGAGCGTCAGCGCGTTCAGTCCGGTGCGGTGGGGCATCACGGCTTTGGAGGGCGCGATCTGGAGGGGGTACTCCCTCTCCGAGATGTTGGTGCCCTGTGGGATCTTGCTGGGATTCGGGGCGGTCTTCTACTGCGCCGGTGTGGCCATCCTGTCCAGACGCTAGTCTTTCTCCGCGGGTTCGGACTCGGTGGCCGGGCTGACCAGCTCGATCGTCGTCGAGGCGACCAGGGCGCGGCCTTTCGACGCTTCGAAGGCGTCGAGGATCTTGGTGTAAAGGCGGTCGCGAGTGGTTCTTCGCAACTTGTAGTCCACCACGTAGCGTATCGTGAACTCCATCCAGTTATCGTTGGCCACCATCGTGATCATGGGTTCGACCTGGGCTTCCTCGATGAGGTAGGACCGTGAGAGCGTCTTCCACCCGCCCTTGGCGTTCCTGGCGAATTCGCCCACCTCCTCCTCCGCCACGCGTTTCAAAGTCGCACGCACCCAAGCGCGGTCGCTCCCGTACCGCACCGGCAGAAGCAGTTCGTCCCAGAGGAACGGGAAGTTGGACGAGTAGTTGAACACGGGTTCCTTGAAGACGAAGCTGTTTGCGATCGTGACGAGACGCCCATTGTAGAGATCGCCCTTGACCCAGCCCCCGGTCTCCATGAGCGTGGTACGGAGCATCCCGATGTCGATCACGTCCCCGACGATGCCCCTCAACTGAACACGATCGCCGGACCGGTAGTAGCCGCCCGCCATGATCGCGACCCAGCCGGCAAAGCTCGCGATCACCTCCTGAAGGGCGAAGGCGATGCCGGCGCCCGCGACGCCGAAGGCCACCGTGAGCCCGCCGAGGCGGTCGCTGTAGACCACGGTGGCCGCAAACGCCGCCACGAACAGGGAGAGGAAGCCGATGAACTTGCGCAACCGATATCGGGCGGCGGTATCCGCCACGTTCCGAGTCACCACGCTGAGCGCGATGCGCGAAACGACCAGGATCACGAGCCACGCGACGCCCAGGGTCAGCGCCGCTCGGGCTTCGGGCTGCTGCCACCACTGCATGGCCGATTATGGCCACCGGACACGCCTGTCCAGCAGGCGTGGCACCCGACACGGGCACCAACACCTTGGCGGATGGGTGCGGATGGGTGCCACGCCCGCTCGACGGGCGTGCAATTAGCCCGTGCTCTGCATGGCAGCGGCGATCCCTGCCAGCGTCTGCAACATGGCCGAACGGACGTGCGGATCGACGGACCCCTCGTCCAGAAGGTCCATCAACACGATCTGGATCGCGTTGATCGGCTCCACCAGCGGATTGCGGAAAGCCACGGTCTTGCGGATGGTCTTCGCCCCAGCGAGCAGCTCTTCGCCGGTGACGGAGCGCACGGCCTCCAATGTCGCCGCCCACTCGCGCTCGATCATCGCGCGCACGTCGGGACTCGCGCCGTGCCGCTCCGCGCGGGCGCCGTAAAGCCGCGCCGTCTCCATGTGCGTGCGTACAAGTTCAAGCTGCGCGTTGTCCACGACCGTGCGGAAGAACGGCCACTCCCGGTACAGGCGGCCCAACTCGGCACGCGCCTGGGACGGGACCTGGGACATCGCTGCGCCGAGCCCGAACCACCCCACGACGAGATAGCGGGACTGCACCCACGCGAAGTTCCACGGGATCGCGCGCAGGTCGTCCAGGCCCACGAGGCGATCGCCGCTCCGCCCGACGGGCCGGCTCGCGATCGGCAGGAGGCTGATCTGCCGGATCGGGGTTCCCTGGATGTAGAAGTCCCAGAACAGGGGATTGTCTTGCACCAAGCCCCTGTAGGCGGCGCGCGAGGTTGCAGCCAACTCGTCGACGCGGTACAGACTCTCGGCCGGCACCGGTTTCCCAGGGATTCCCGCGGATTTGAGCACGGCTGCGACGATCTGTTCGAGATGCCGTTCCGCGAGCGCGGGAAGGCCGTACCGGAAGGAGATCACTTCGCCCTGTTCGGTAAATCGGATCTGCCCGCAGAACGAGCCCGGCGGTTGGCTGGCGATCGCCTGGTTCGCGCGTCCCCCTCCGCGTCCCACCGTGCCGCCCCTGCCGTGGAAGAATCGCGTGCGCACGCCGTGCCGGTCCCCGGCCGCGGCGAGCGCGTCCTGGGCCCGGTACAGCGCCCAGTTTGCAGCCAGATAACCGCCGTCCTTGCTGCTGTCGCTGTAGCCCAGCATGATCTCCTGGACTCCACCCTGGGCGGCGACGTGTTCCCGCACCCTCGGCAGCGCGAGCCACTCCTCGAGCAGTTGCGCTCCCCTCTGCAAATCGTCGACGGTCTCCAGAAGGGGGACGTACTCGAGCGCGTCCGCGCCCCACGGGGCGAGCCCCGCTTCCTTGGCGAGAAGCACGGGTTCGAGCCAGTCGCTGAGGGCGTGGGTCATGCTCACGATCGAGGTGCGCACGGTTTCGGGGCCGTACCGCTCTCGCGCCTCGCGGACCACGCGGTAGGCCTGCCGCACGTTCTCCGTGCGGTCGCTTCCCACCCACTCCGGACCGACCAACGGGCGCGGGTTGGCGATTTCGCGAAGGAGCAAGGCGATTCTCTCGTCCTCTTCGAGGGAGGAGTAGGGCTTGTCCGTAGCCCCGGCCGCCGCAAGCAGCTCGTCGATGGCCGCCTCGTGCTCGCGGCTGTGTTGGCGGATGTCGAGGGTGACGTAGCGGAAGCCGAACGTCTCCACTTGCCGGCGAAGGCGGACGATCGGCCCGATCGGCGCGTTGGGATGCGACTCGAGCGCCTCTTGAACGAGCGCGAGATCGGCCTCCAACTCCTCGGGCCGGTGGTAGGGGGCCGCTCGGGGCGTGAGTCCATCGATCTCGCGCACGGCGGCCCGAAGTCGCCGTGCCATGGCGATCAGCATCAGTGCATAAGGCTCTCGCGCGTACCGTCCCAGCAGGTCCTCCTCAAGCGGGGCCTCCACCAGGAGCTGCTCGAGACGGGCCGCGCACTGTGCGTTGGGGGCGATCGCTTCTTCGCTGAACGTCAGGGCGTCGCTCGCGCGCGCACACTCGTCCTCGTAGCGCGCGAGAATCGAGCGCCGGTAAGCGACGATCGCCTGCCGCGTCACCTCGGGCGTCACCTTGGGATTGCCGTCTCGATCTCCCCCGACCCAGCAGCGATAGTGCAGGAGCGGCGGCGTGCTCCACGTGCGCTCGGGATAGACCTCCTGCAAGGCCTGGCGCAACCCTTCGCGGATGCGCGGGACGACCGTGAAGATGGTTCCATCAAGAAAGTAGAGGGCGTTCTCCACCTCCTCCGCGACGCTGAGCGCGCGAGCGCGCATCTCGTCGGTCAGCCACAACTGGGCGAGCGTCTCCGCAAGCTCGTCGTCCGGCCCCGGGTCGTCCAGGCGGTTCTCGAGCGTCGCGCGCCGGGGCGCGTCCATCAGAAGGATGAAGCGGTGGAGCTTGTCCAGAACGGCGCGGCGTTTGGCCTCGGTGGGATGCGCGGTCAGTGTCGGCTCGATGCGAACGCGCTCCAGAAGGGTGGCGACCGCGTCGGCATCCATGCCCGAGGCTCGGAGCGCCTGGAGCGCCCCGCGCAGGGTTTCCGATTGGCTGGGGTGGTCGGGGATGCGTCGGCGCTCGCGGTTGACGCGCACGATCTCCTTCTGCTCGAGGCTGTTGATGAGCTGGAAGAGCAGCGTCGTGGCGCGCACGGCCTTGGCGACCCGCTCGGGGTTCGCCTCGATCTCAGCCCTCACGGCGCTCGCATCGTCCGACGAGGCCGTGCGCAAGATGGCGCGGACCTGGTCGGTGAACGCCGGCCCCTCCAGCGAGAGCAGCATCTCGCCAAGCAGCCGGTCCACCCGCCGGATGTCTTCGCTCAGCGCCTCTGTCAGGCCGAAGGTCTCGGGCTCCAATCCCAGCAAGGTGCTCGCCATGGGAGGAGCATACCGAGCGCCTCCCTACTGGTCCCAGTAGGTGCCGTCGGCCTTCAGGCGGGCGTCGAATCCCGCGAGCAGCTCTTGCAGGTGCGCCACCACGTCGGGATGGGACGCGGCGGCATTCTTCGTCTCGCTGGGGTCCACTTCGAGATCGAAGAGAAGCGGCATCGGGTCTTCGAAGTACTTGAGCCCCAGTTGGCTGTACGTTTTGCGGTGGAGCTTCCACCGACCCTCGCGCACGGCGAACACCTCGTTGTTGAGCCCCGTGTAGTAATAGGGACGTTTCGGAAGCGGGATGCCCGAGCGCACCAGGGGCCACACGTCGGCGCCGTCGATCTTCTGGGGCGGCGAAGCCCCGGCCAGACGGGCGAACGTTGGGAAGACGTCCATCGTGCTGGCCACATCCTCGCGCGTGCTTGCTGCGGGAACCGTCCCCGGCTGCCACCAGATCGAGGGTTCGCGCACGCCGCCTTCCCACGTGCTCCCCTTGCCGTCGCGAAACAGTCCAGCGGATCCGCCGCCCAACCCCCGCAGGACCCAAGGGCCGTTGTCGCTGGTGAACACGACCAACGTCCGTCGATCGAGCTGAAGCCGGCGGAACGATTCCAGGATCCGGCCAACGCTGGCGTCGACCTCCATGATCACGTCGCCGTACGTGCCTCGGCGCGATTTGCCCTGGAACGCCGGGCCTGGGTGGAGCGGGATGTGCGGCTCGGGAAAGGGGACGTAGAGGAAGAAGGGTCCTTCGCGATGGCGTTCGACAAACGACACCGCCGCGTCGGTCAACCGGGAAGCGAGCGTCGTTTGGTCGAGCTGGTCGGTGATCGTCTCGTACCCCGCGACGGGGTCGCCCTTCGAGGACGGTCCGCGCAACAGTCGAAGGGGCGGGTGGTTGGGGGGCAGCATATCGTTGCTGTAGGGAATGCCCAAATACTCGTCGAAGCCGTGCGCCAGCGGGAGTCGCTCGGGTGCGAACAGGTTCTTCTCGTTCGGGTACCCCAGATGCCACTTGCCGAAGATGCCCGTGGCATAGCCGCGCGCCTTGAGCAACTCGGCGATCGTGGTCTCGCGGGGGTGGATTCCTCGCGGGCTGTCGGGGTTCAGTACCCAGGCCAGCCCCGACCGTCCGGGGTAGCGACCGGTCAACACCGCGTAGCGGCTCGCCGTGCACGCGGGCGAGGCCGAGTAGAACTGGGTCAGTCGCGTCCCCTCCCGCGCCATGCGGTCGAGTTGGGGCGTTTCGATCGTGGGATGGCCGCTGAACCCGAAGTCGCCGTAGCCCGCGTCGTCGCAGAAGAGAAGGACGAGGTTGGGGAGCGGGGCCATAGCAGAGGCCGCCAAGAGGGCGAGTCCGACCATAGGGAGAGTCTAAGGGATTTTGGACCGGCTTGCCGTGCAACAGCGATGAACGCCGAGAGCCTGAGGTGGGGTCGCGACGTTCTAGGAGCCGCCGAGGAAACGGCCCAGGGGTCTCCCCATCAGCCACGTTTGCACGGTGAACGGCTTGCCGTCCGGTTCGAGCCGAGTGTACGAGCCGGTCCCATCGAGGCGCCACGCGTTCGTGTTGTCCCGCAGGTAGGGCTCCAACACCTCTTCTCGCAAGCGCTCCACAAGGGCCGGGTCGCGAATCGGCGCCAACACCTCGACCCTGCGGTCGAGATTGCGACGCATCGCATCGGCGCTGCCGATGTAGGCCTCTGCTTGGCCCCCGTTGTGAAAGTAGTAGACGCGGCTGTGTTCGAGGAAACGGCCGACGATGCTCACCACGCGGATGTTCTTGCTCAGATCGGGCACGCCGGGCCGCAGACAACAGATGCCGCGGATGATCAAGTCGACGCTCACCCCGGCCGAGCTGGCCTTGTAGAGCGCCTCGATCACCTCGGGGTCTACCAGCGCGTTGAGCTTGAACACGATGCGGGCCTGCTCGCCTTGGGCCGCTCTCTTCGATTCGCGCGCGATCCGCTCGAGGATGCCCTCGCGAAGGTTGATCGGCGCGACCAAGAGGTGCTTGACCTTGACGCGCTTGCTGAAGCCGGTCAGGTAGTTGAACACCTCGGAAACGTCGCGGGCGATCTCGGGATCGGAGGTGAAGAGCCCCAAGTCCGTGTACTGGCGCGCCGTCTGCGGATTGTAGTTGCCCGTCCCGATGTGCACGTACGCCTTCAGCTCTTTGCCTGCCCTGCGCACCACGAGACACATCTTGCAGTGCGTTTTCAGCTCGTAGAATCCGTAGACCACATGCGCTCCGGCGCGTTCCAGGGCGCGCGCCCAGACGATGTTGTTGCTCTCGTCGAAGCGGGCCTTCAGCTCCACGCAAGCCGCGACCTGCTTGCCCGCTTCGGCGGCCTGGGCAAGGTCTTCCACGATCACACTCTCGGTCCCGACCCTGTAAAGAGTGAGCTTGATGCCCGCCACCTGGGGATCCTTGATCGCAGACTCGACCAGGGCCTCCACGGACCGGAAGGAATCGAATGGATGATGGACGAGCGCGTCCTTGACGTCGAGCGTATCGAACAGGTTATTGGAGTTGGCGAGCGGTTCCGCGACATAACCGTGGTGGGGTGGATACCTGAGCCGGGGCCGGTCGAGCGCCACGAGCTCTTCGAGCGCCTCCATCCCAAGCAAACTCGGTACCTCCATCGTGTCGCGCTTGCCCACCCCGATCAGCTCGCGAAGCTGGCGCACGATGTGGGCCGGCATCTCGCTCTCGTGTTGCAGCAGGACCGGGTCGCCAAAGCGCCGGAGCCGAAGGCTTTCCTCCACCGTCGCGATCAGGTCCGAGGCCTCCAGTTCGCGCAACTCGATGTCCGCGTCGCGGATCACCCGGAAGCGGTACGTGCCCTTGATCTCGACCCCCGGGAACAGGTCGGCGACGTGATCGGCGATGAGATCCTCAAGAAGGATGAACTCGTCCTTGCGGGGGCCGAGAGGGACGAAGCGGGGAACGATCGTGGGGATCTTCACCCGGGCCAGTTTGGCTTCGTTCCCGTCGGCAAGCTCCACAACGAGGTTGAGGCTCCGGTTCGAGATGAACGGAACCGACGGGGCCGGGCTGAGCACGAGGGGGGTGCACAGAGGAAACACCTGCCGCTGAAAGTAGCGGCGCATCGACGCCGTTTGCTTTTCGGAGAGGGCAGCCGTCTTCCGCAGATGCAGGCCCTCTGCCTCCAACACGGGAATCAGCTTCTTGGAGAAAGCGAGGGAGGCTTGGCGGCGCAGAGGGCCCGCCGCTTGCGCGATGACTTCGAGCTGCTCGTTCGGACTGAGCCCGTCCGGCGACATCTCGACCACGCGGTTCTCAAACTGCTCGATGAGGCCGCTGACACGGACCATGAAGAACTCGTCCAGGTTGGACTCGAAGATCGCAAGGAACCGAAGTCGCTCCAGCAGGGGGTTGTCAGCGTTCTCCGCTTCGGCGAGCACCCTTGAGTTGAACGCGAGCCAACTCAGCTCGCGGTTCAGGTACCGCTCCGACAGCAGTTTCTTGGGCCGTCTCACAGTCGCCTAACCTCGATCTTGCCGGTTGCCATCTCCAAAATCGCCCCTTCCCGAATCCCGTATTGGCTCACGCGAAGCTCTCCCACCTCGTAACGCCGCACCAGGGTCTGAAACACGAGCGCTCCCGGAAGGAGTGTTCCCGCCCGCTTGTACTTGACCCGAAAGCGCTCCGAGAGCTGGTCGCGAGACAGATGCGAGGCAGCCCAGACCAAGTAATCGAACTCTTCCGGGGACAGCATCGGATCGCCGTCGGGATGAAGCGCCCGCCAGATCCCTCGCGCGACGCCTCCGCTGGCGATGCCCTGACACTCTCTCGACAGAATATCGACCCCTTCGAATGTCCTTTCCACAAAATCGCGCGCCGCCTCGAGGATCGGTCTGGGGCAAGGGCTGCGCAACTCGGTTGCCGCGACCAAACTTCCAGTTCCGAGGGGGAGCGAGTGCGAGCGTCGCAACGTTCCCTCCTCGAGCTCGCCGATCTGCAGGCTGCCGCCTCCGATCTCGAAGAGGAAGCCCGCGCGCAGGGTGGGTGTATCCAACTCCGCACCACGAAGGCTGAGCTCCGCCTCCCGCTTCGGAGCAATCACATCCACCAGGAGTTTCGTTTCGCGTTCGATGGCCTCGCACGCCTCTGCACCGTTGAGTGCCCGTCGGATCGCTTCGGTCGCGAAGACGTAGATCGATTCCGCGCCGCGCGCCTTGGCCGTGATGAGAAAGCCCTTCAGCGTCTCGGTTATCCGCGCCACGGTCTCGTCGGGTAGCGTGCGGTTCCGAGCGATCAGCTCGCCGAGGCCGATCCACTCGCTCGAACTCTCGAGTTTGATCACTGTGTGCCCATCGGACTGGGCGACGAGGAGATGGGCTGTGTTGCTGCCGATGTCGGCTGTCGCGAGTGTTCGTACCACTAGATGGATTATGGGTGGTTCGGCGATACTGGAATCGATGACAAGTGGCGCTCGGTGTTTGGAATCCGCGATTCTTTGGGCGGTCGAAGTCCACGCCGGCGAGGTTCGGGACGGGCCTTGCCCCACTCCGTATGTGGCCCATCCGCTGGAGGTGCTCTGTTTGGTTCGGTACGCAGGCGGCGTCACCAACGAGGCCATGTTGTGCGCGGCGGTGTTGCACGACGTGGTCGAATCGGGAAAGGTGACGTTGGAGGAGGTCGAGGCTCGATTCGGCCCTCGGACCCGCGGCCTGGTGGGAGAACTCACCCGCACCGAGCCGAACGAGGACGCCGTGGCGGGTCTCACCGCAGATGAAATTTGGACGCTTCGCGCAGACCTCCTCGCCGAGGACGTGGCCCACATGTCACCCGAGGCCCAGGCGATCAAACTGGCCGATCGCATATCGAATCTGGCGATGGCGCTCGCGACGAAGAAGGGTGCGAAGCTGAAGCGGCACCTGAAGCAGACACACCGGTTGATGAAGCTGATCCCGAAGGAGGCCAATCCCAATCTCCGTGCGCTCCTCAAAGCGCGTTTGGCGGGCGCGGAGCGCGAGCTAAGCCGGCTTCGGACCCAAGAGTCGCCTCCTGCCCCGGCCGAACCGTAGGTTGACTTCATCTAACCCGCCGAGCATTAACCCGGGGTTAAGGTCCGGGGGGCGCGTCATACTGTCTGGGTCGTGGAGAGGTGGATTCGGGTCCGAACCGACGAGGAGTACGAAGCGTATGCGCAGATGCGCAACGCGATGTTCCCCTTCCAGCCCACCGACGGTCCGGCGATGAGGACCTCGGAAGAACGGTCCCCTCCCGCGGCGGGGATGGAGCGGTACCTGCTGGCTCGTGACGAGGCGTTTCTCGGCGCCGGCATCGTGATGCAGGCCTATTTCTTCGAAGCCCCCGGCCTGTTCATAGCCGACGTGTTCGTGCCTCCAGGACGCGCCGAGGTCTTTGCGTCGATCCATGAGCGGGTCGCCGCCCGCGCGCACGAACTGGGGGCGCGACGGGTCCGCACGATGGTCTCATCGCTGGTTCCCGAGTGCATCGCCGTCCTCGAGGCACGCGGGTACGAGGAGGTCGAGCGCTTTCCGGTCACCTGTCTCGAGCTCGAGACGTTCGACCCTTCTCCGTTCGGTGGCACGGACCTCGGCGAGATCGACATTGTGCCGCTCACCCGGTTCATCGAGCGGCATCCCGATGATTGGCTGCCGCGCATTTGGCGGTTCGATATGGAGCTTTCCCGCGACATGCCGTTCCAAGAGAAGTGGGCGGAGATTCCGCTCGAGACTTACCGCGGGCAGTACGTCGACGTTCCGAGCTTCGACCCGGCCTTGCACTTCGTGGCGCTTTCCGGGGAGGTACTGGCGGGCATCACGATGCTCAACATCGTCCCAAGCGATCCGACGTTGCTTGGAACCGGCCTGACGGGCGTCCACAGGGCCTACCGCCGACGAGGTTTGGCCACGGCACTGAAGCTTCGTGCGTTCGAGGCCGCACGGGCCCGGGGTGTGGCGCGGATCGTCACCGAGAACGAGTCGAGCAACCCCATGCTCGATCTGAACGTCCGGCTCGGATTCCGTCCCGTCTACGACGAGGTCGTGCTTGCCCGGGCGCATGACGCGAGGGAGTAGAAACTTGCAATAGGCGGGCCAACCTCGTAAAATAGAGGGGTCTATTCCCGCGCCCAGGGAGGGTGCAAGGTTCGTTTGCCCGGTTCGGGCAAAGAGGAGGGTTTGATGAAGAGATTCTTGTTAGTAGCGGCGACCGCGGCGTTCGCCGGGTCGGCTTTTGCGCAGACGTTGAGTATCTCGCTCGGGATACGCGAAACGGGTGTCAGCGGTGCCATTGGGTCCAATGGCGGAACCACGGGCGGCATCGAATGGGTGAACAAAGACGGCTTGACGCTGACCCTCGACGGGACCTGGCAGCAGTTCACCTTCGATTTGGCCAATGATCCCCTGACTCCTTTTGCCGGCACGAGCGCCAACGGTGTACTCGACGGAATCAGCGGGACGATCGAGCACGTCCGGATCAAGAGCAACGGATTCGACGGTCCCATCCAACTCTGGATGGATGACATCACCAACACGATCACACCTCCGGGCGGCGCCCCCACGGACTTCGTCTTTGGCACCTTCGAAGGTTATGCCGACGGCACCGAGGCGGTGTTCCAAGAGCCCACCTTCTCGGGTTCGACCTCGGGCTTCTTGACGGGGCCCTCCGCATCCGTCGTGACGAACTCGGTCGCCCACTCGGGGCAGGCCTCCGACGCCATCAGCTTCCAGTTCATTGACACGGCGACGACCAACTGGGTCCGGTTGACGACGTTCAACACCCCGAACCAGCCCAATCCGCTGATCCAGTTCGACCAGCAGAGCAAAGTCTCGTTCTGGATGCGCGGCAACGCGGTTCCCGAGCCGGCCACGATGGCCGTGCTGGGGATGGGCGCCCTCGCCCTGCTCCGCAAGCGCCGCAAGGTCTGACGTTTCGCGTTCGCGCGAATTTGGGCCGGTGCCTCGAACCGTCTTCTGCCGTCGCGGAGGATGAGGCCCGGCCCTTCTTGTTGCCAAACGGGCACAATGGGACGTGGTGCCGAAGCCGGACGTCGTCGTCGTGGGTGCGGGAGCGGCCGGGATCATGGCGGCCTGGCGCGCGGCCACGCTCGGCGCCCAGGTCTTGCTGCTTGAAAAGACCCCCCGCGTCGGCACCAAGATCCTGATCTCCGGCGGCGGCAAGTGCAACATCACCCACCACGGCTCCGTCGACGAGGTCCTGCGGGGCTTTCGCACTGACGAGGCCCGATTCCTCCGACCATCGTTCTACCGGTGGACCAACGACCAGGTCGTCGCGCTGTTGACCCGGCGCGGAGTCGAGGTTTACGTCCGGCCAAACGGGCGGGTGTTTCCCGTCGAAAAGACGGCGAAGGACGTGGTTGCGGTGCTTCGTTCGTACCTGGACGAGGCGGGCGTGGAGCTCAGACTGGACTCGCCGGTCGGTTCGTTGGAGCTCAGCGAGAGTCGAGTGGCCGCGGTCGTCGTCGGGTCTGAACGAATCGAGTGCCAGCGCGTCGTCGTGTGCACCGGTGGCAGCTCGTATCCGAACTCGGGCACGACGGGCGACGGGTGGCATTGGGCGAGAGCCGCGGGACACACGATCGTGCCGGTTCGGGCTGCGTTGGCGCCCGTGTACCTGGAGTTGGAGGAGGCGCGCGCCGAAACCCTGAGCGGCGTGGCGCTGCGCGACGTGGTGCTCAAGGCGCGGGCCGACGGACGCGAAATCGACCGATGGCGCGGGGATCTCCTCTTCACGCACCACGGCGTTTCGGGGCCCTGTGCGCTCGAAGTCAGCCGGGCGCTTGCCGAACAACCCAGGACCGCCGCGCTGTTCCTGGAGGTCGACGTCCTGCCAGATCAAACGCCCGAGGAGACGATGGAGTGGGCGAGGAACGCGCTGGCAGAGTTTCCCAAGCGACGCGTGAAGACGTTGGTCGAGGGCCTGGTGCCGGAAAGCGCGGCGCCGTGGCTCCTTCGCGCGGCCGAGGTCGATCCGGAGACGGTGGCGGGCCAACTCGATCGCAAGTCGCGCAATCGACTGGTGGCGACCCTTAAGGGTTGGAACCTGGGCGCCGTTCGGGCGATCCCGCTCGAGAAGGGCGAGGTGGTCGCAGGCGGCGTCGCGTTGGACGAGGTCGATCCCCACACGATGGGGTCGCGCAAGTGCGAGGGTTTGTTCCTATGTGGCGAGGTTTTGGCCGTCGCCGGCCGCGTCGGCGGCTACAACCTGCAAGCCGCATGGTCCACCGGCTACGTCGCCGGCGAATCCGCCGTCCGCTAACCACAAACCACAAACCATGCTAAGCTTCCCCCGCATCGTCCAGCGCTTGAAGCACGCGCGTCAGCAGGCCGTCCGGCAGATCGGAGGCGCGCGCCTTGGCCTTCAAATGGGCCAGTAGGGCCGCCTCGAACTGGAACTCCTTCGCGCACTCTTCGCACATCTCCAAATGGTGCTCGACACACGCCACCTCGTCCGCGGTCAGCTCTCGATCCAGGTAGTCGCCGAGGCGGCGGAAGGTCTCTTTGCAGTCGAAGGCGTCGGGTTGGCTCATGGCGTAGGTTCGGCGGAGGGGAGCGGAAGGAGCGACGAGGGAACTCCGAGCGTTTGCGCGAGGCGACGCTGGAGGAGGGCGCGGCCGCGGTGGATCCGGGAGCGCACCGTGCCGATCGGGCATTCGAGCACTTCGGCGATCTCCTGGTACGAGAGATCGTCGATCAGGGCCAAGGTCGTGGCCTCGGCGAACTCCGGCGGCAGGGAGTCGAGCGCGTCCAACACGTGCTGCGTGTCGATCTTGTCGAACAGACTCTGCGCCGGATCCGGGCCCGCCTCTTCGGCCTTCTGGTACTCGGCGAACAGCAACAGCTCGGGCGATTCGTCGAAGCTGGCCGCCTCGTTCTCCACCCGCTTTCTGCCCGAGAGCCGGATGTACGTGTTGGTGAGGATGCGCAAAAACCACGCTCGGAAGTTCGAGCCCTCCTCGAACGTGTGGAGCCCGCGGTAGGCCCGCAGCACCGACTCTTGGACCAGATCGGCCGCATCGTCCGCGTTGCGCGTCATGCGGAAGGCGACCCGGTACGCCGTGTCGAACACGGGGGCCAACAAGCTCTCGAACCGGATCGCGTCGGGAGTGGGCATGCGCTCGGTGAATCTACCCGGATCGCCCCCCGAGCCGGGAGGCCTCTATACTGAGGCATGGAGTGGAGTCGCCGCCAAGTTCTGCAGGCCGGCGTGTCGGCAGCGGTCGCTCGCCCCTGGAAAGTCCTCATGGCCCAGCAAACCAACGATCCCCTTCCCTCCGAACGCGTCGCGCGCTTCGAGAACATGGCGTTCGGCATGTTCCTCCACTTCGGCCTGTACTCGAAGCTTGGTCGTGGTGAGTGGGTGATGCATCAAGAGCGCATCCCTCGGGACGAGTACATGAAGCTCATGGCCACGTGGGACGTGCCCGCGTTCAGCGGCCGAGCGGTCGGCAGACTGTGCAACGAAGCCGGTGCCAAGTACGCGACGATGACCAGCCGCCACCACGACGGATTCAGCCTGTACGATACACACGGTCTGTGTCCCTGGGATGTGACGAAGACCCCTGCCGGACGCGACATCGTGCGCGACTTCGTGGACGGGTGCCGAGCCGAGGGGGTGGTGCCGATGCTCTACCACACGACGTTGGATTGGTCGGACCCCCGCTTCGAGAACGATTGGAAGGGCTACCAGCAGTACCTGCGCGACTCGGTGAAGATCATCTGCTCGCAGTACGGCCCGTTGGGCGGCATCTGGTTCGATGGCAACTGGAGCAAGCGGGACGCGGACTGGGAGCTCGACGCGCTTTACGCGATCGTCCGCAAGCATCAGCCCGAGGCCATGCTGATCAACAACACCGGCATCGAGGAGGGCGGACGCCTGGTGCACAGGGAGATCGATGCGGTGACCTTCGAGCGGGGCCGTCCGGAGCCGATCCACCGCAAGGGCATGGCGAAGTACGTTGCCGGGGAGATGTGCCATACGTGCAACTTCCACTGGGGAACGGGTGCGCGCGATGTGAACTTCCTTTCGCCGGGCGCGGCGATCGAGGAGCTTTGTCGGAGTCGGGGGGCAGGCGCCAACCTCCTGCTCAATCTCGGACCCCTGGGCGACGGCTCGCTGCCGGAGTACGAGTCCGCCCTATTCCGCGTGATGGGCAAATGGATCCGGATGCATGGGGGAGACCAGGGTCCCATCTACAACGGACGCGTCCGCCCGATCCGAGGCGACGGGGACGACTTCGGCCTCTTCGCGGATGGTGCGCTGTATCTCTTCGTGTTCGGCATCACCGCAACGGGCGACACGCGAGCCACGGGGGTCCAACCTCGCGGTCCCGGCGACCGCCCGTTTACGGGAATACCCTCCCAGTACACGAAGGCCACGTGGATGGACAGCGGCGAATCGCTGAAGCTGGAACACGGCCCCGACGGCAGAACCGTGCTGGGAGTGACCGGGTATCCATACGGAACCAACACGGTCGTCAGGGTCGCGAAGTTGACCGAGTCTTAAACCCGCCGCGGGCCGGACTCGGCCGCAGGTAGGCTCCGGACATGCTGGGAGGAATACTCGCGATGGGCCTTGTCGGACTGGCGAACGTCCCCGATTGGCTGGTCAACCCCAGCCCCTTTGTAGCAAAGATCCAGATCGACGACGATCGCGTTCGCCTGGAGAACGGACTGGTTTCGTGCGAGTGGGCGCGGCAGGAGAGCGTGGCCCGCATCTCGTTGCAGCGGTCCGATGTCGGATTCGAGTTCTTGCGCGCGGCCACGCCCGAAGCGCGGGTGGTGGTGGATGGGAGGGCCGTCGCGATCGGCGGCCTTGTGGGGCAGCGCGACCGGAACTACCTCGATCCCAAATGGCTCGCCGACATGCGCCCGGAGCCAGGGGCGATGACGTTGAGGCAGATCAACCGCGGTCCGGCTGTCGGTGCGGTGAGCGCCGACCAGCGACCGGCGTGGGCCGCCCGCTATGGGGCTCCCAGCACCCCGTGGCCGCCTCCGGGCAAGCAACTCCGCTTTCGTTTCGAAGACGGGGTCTCGCATCTCGAGGCCGAGGTGGTGTACGAGATTTACGACGGGCTGCCGGTGATCGCCAAGTGGGTCGAGTTCCACAACCGCGGCGGCAAGCGGGTCCAGATCGACTCGCTTCGAACCGACGAATTGGCGATCAACCGGTACGAGGCGCCGGGCCGCATGTTCGTTGAAGCCGAGTACGAGTTCAACAACATCGCCGCCGTGCGTTGGCGGGCCGACGACGCCTATACGACGCAGCCGGGCATCGGCCTTCAAGATCCCGTGTCGGGCGAGCACTTGCGCAGCATGCCCAACCGGTTGCTGGACGACCTGTGGCGGCATCCCGATGCGCAAGAGACCGGAGCGACGGGAGAGCAGCGACTCCTGCTGACTGTGGGCTATCCCCAGGGCCCCGCGGTGCGCCTCGAACCCGGCGAGACGTGGCGCTCCTTCCGCTCCTTCACCCTCTTGCACGATGGGGAAGATCGGGAGCGGCAGAGCTTGGCGCGGCGGCGGATGTACCGGAACCTCGCTCCGTGGACGCAGGAGAACCCGATCTTCATGCATCTGCGCAACAGCGATTCGGAGTCGATTCGCCGCGCCGTGGACCAGTGCGTCGCGACGGGTTTCGAGATGGTGATCCTCACGTTCTGGTCGGGATTCGACATGAACAACGAGGATCCCGCGTACATCGCGCGCATCAAGTCGGACTTCGACTACGCCCATAGCAAGGGGATCAAGATCGGCGGTTACGTGCTCTTCTGCTCGACGGCCAGTTACTCCAAGGAGTCGAACGCCGTGCAGGACGTCTATCCTCCCTCGTTGTGCCTGGGCTCGGAGTACTCCGACCGCTATTTCAAGCGACTGCTGGATTTCATCGATGCGACGGGGATGGACATCATTGAGACGGACGGGCCCTACCACGGCTATCCGTGCGCGTCGACGACGCACAAGTATCACCACGGCCTCGAGGATTCGGAGCGGGTGAACTGGGAGCGTCAACGGATGTTCTTCCACGAGTGCCGCAAGCGGGGGGTGTTCATCAACGCCCCGGACTGGTACTTCTTCAGCGGCTCCAACAAGACCGGCATGGGCTACCGCGAGGAGAACTGGTCGCTTCCGCGCGAACTGCAGGTGCTCATCGGGCGGCAGAACGTGTACGACGGCACGTGGAGCAAGCTCGCGAGCATGGGGTGGATGATGCTTCCGCTGGTCGAATACCACGGGGGCGGTGCGGCCGCGACGCTCGAGCCCCTGGACGAGCACCGCGCGGAATACGAGGCGCACCTGGCCCAGAATTTCGGAACGGGCGTGATGTCGTGCTACCGGGGACCGCGCCTCTTCGACACCGAGGCGACGCGCCAGGTCGTGGCGAAGTGGACCGCGTTCTACAAGGAGCACCGGGAGGTGCTGGGCGGCGACGTGATCCACGTTCGGCGGCCCGATGGGCGCGACGTGGACTGCATGATGCTGGTGAATCCCCGCGCCCGCGAACGCGCCCTGGCGATGGTGTACAACCCGCTCGACGAGGAGGTTGTGCGCGACCTGCGATTGCCGCTCTACTACGCGGGGTTGACCCGAACCGCGACCGTGTTGGGCGAACGCGGTCGTCGCGAGCGGGCCACGGTGGCGGCCGACGGGTCCGTGATGGTGCGCGTCACGATCCCGCCGAACGGACGCACCTGGCTCGTGTTCACCCCGTAGGAGGGCAGCATGCTGACCGCAGATCTGATCGAGTTCTTCCACGCCAACGGCTATTTGGCCATCGAGCGCCTGATGCCCGACGACGAGGTCGTCTGGATGCGCGAGATCTACGATCGGTTGTTCGCCGAGCGCGCCGGCTGGGAGACGGGAGACCAGTTCGACCTGGCGGGCACCGACGAGGAGGGGAAGGAAGCGGTCCTTCCCCAGATTCTCGGACCCGCCAAGTACGCGCCCGAGTTGCGGGACTCTCGCCTCTGGGCGAACGCCGCGGAGGTGGTACGGGACCTGCTCGGGCCCGAGGCGGCTTTTGGAGACGGACACATGATCTTCAAACCGCCGCGAACCGGCGCCGAGACGCCGTGGCATCAAGACGAGGCGTATTGGGATCCCTCGCTCGACTACACGTCGCTCTCGATCTGGGTGCCCCTTCAGGAGGCGACGGTCGCCAACGGATGCATGGGGTTTGTCCCCGGTTCGCACCGGCTGGAGGTCTTGCCGCACCAGAGCGTGGGCGGGGACGTGCGGGTCCACGCGCTGGAGGTTCTCGGCGCGGATGTTTCCCGAGCGGTGATGTGCCCCTTGCCCGCAGGCGGGGCGACCTTTCACCTCTCCCGAACGCTTCACTACGCAGGTCCGAATACGACGGACATCCCAAGGCGCGCCTACATTCTCAGCGGCGGCCTCGCGGCCACGCCCAGAAACGACGGCCGCCGATTCCCATGGAACGAGGCGAAGCAAACGGCCAGGGCGAAGCGCGCGGGGGAGTAGCCTCGCGCCCGTCATTCCGACCCCCCGGTCATCCCGAGCGGCCCCCGTCATTCCGAGCGGCCCCCGTCATCCCGAGCGAAGCGAGGGATCTGCTCGTGCAGGAGTCGTAGGATTGAAGCAACCGCCACGACCACGCTCGACTTGACAGCTGGATCCCTCGACTCCGCTCGGGATGACCGGGGGGCAGGGGTGACCGAGGGGCACGGGAGGCCCTTACCCCCTGATCGTTACCACCGCTCCCGGGCGAGTGTCGAACCCGAGCACACCGGACCCCGAGGCGAGGCGGCGACCTCCGGCGCTGACCTCCACGGACTGGGGTGCCATGATGCGGCAATTGCCGCCGACCTTCGACCGTATCTCAGCGGACTTCAACCGGCCCTCGTCCCACTCGATCGAAACCTCGAAGCCCCCTCTGGCCTTCAATCCGCGAACCGAACCCTTGGGCCAAGAGGTCGGCAGGGCTGGTAGCAGGCGAAGGAAGCCCTCGTGGCTCTGCAAGAGCATCTCGGCGATGCCCGCGGCGCCGCCGAAATTGCCGTCGATCTGGAACGGGGGATGGTTGTCGAACAAGTTCGGCAAGGTGGACTTGGCGAGCAGCAGGTTCAGGTGTTCCACGGCCGCGTTCCCATCTCCGAAGCGCGCCATGAAGTTCACGATCCACGCGCGCGACCACCCCGTGTGGCCGCCGCCTTTGGCCAGGCGTGCGTCGATCGACTTCCTGGCGGCCGCCACCATTCCGGGCGTCCCCTCGCGAGTGAACTGGAAGCTGGGGTGCAACCCGTACAGGTGGGACATGTGGCGGTGGCCCGGTTCCGCCTCCTCGAACGGCTCCGCCCACTCCATCAGCCTTCCGTCGGTCCCAATCTGCGGGAGGGCCAATTTGGCCTTTGCCGCGGCGACCTGTTCGACGAAACTGCCGCTCTGGCCCAGTTCGCCCGCTGCTTCCAGGAAGTTCGTAAAGACCTCCCACGCGATCTCCTGGTCCATCGAGGGGCCCATCGACAGGCTCAGCGTCTTGCCGTCGAGGCGGTAGGAGTTCTCGGGCGAAGTGCTGGGGCCGGAGACGAGCAAACCTGTCTTCGGGTCTTTCACCAGCCACCCGAGCAGGAACTCGGCGCACTCGCGCAGCACGGGGTATGCACGGTTGCGCAAGAACACCTTGTCGCCGGTGAACCGGTAGTGCTCCATGAAGTGCGCGCTGGACCAAGCGGCACCCATCGGCCACATGCCGTAGACCGGGGAGCCAATGGCCGCCGCCCAAAGCCACGCGTCGCTCACGTGCCCCAACGTGAACCCTCGCGACCCGAGCCGTTGGGCCATGACCCTTCCAGCGGGGCGCACGCGCTCGATGAAGTCGAAGAACGGCTCGGCGCACTCGGAGAGGTTCGCGACCTCAACCGGCCAGTAGTTCATCTGCAGGTTGATGTTCGTGTGGAAGTCCGAGTTCCAGGGAGCCTCCAGTTGCTCGTTCCACAGCCCTTGAAGGTTGGCCGGAAGGGTGCCCGGCCGGCTCGAACTGGCGAGGAGGTAGCGGCCGTACTGGAAGTAGAGCGCGAGCAGGGCGGGGTCCGAGCCCCCGTTCTTCACCGCTTCGAGACGCTCGTCCGTGGGGAGGTCGGGGGCCGCACCGAGGTCCAACAAGACTCTGTCCATCAACGCGCCGAGATCGCGAGTAGCAACCTTGCGGACCCGGTCCCATCCGGCTTGGGCTGCCTTGTCGAGGTCCGCCAGGCACGCCTTCGTGCGGTCCCGGGCGAGGGGTTTCGCGGGGTCCTTGGCGTTGTAGTCGGTCGCCGCCGCCACATAGATCGTGGCGCGGTTCGCGCCGAGGACCTCGATGGTTCCGTCTGTGGAGTGGACCGTTCCACCCTCTGCGAGGACGCGCGCCGCTCCCGTGAAACGGACGCCGGGGTGCGTTTCGCCGTGGGACGCCCGCCCTTCGAGGAGCAGGTCTCCATCTGCGCCAAGGGAAGCCGTGGCTCCGGACTCTCGGTCCAAGGCGACGGTGAAGCTCAACGCGCCGGGCTGTGATGCCGTCAGCCGGACCGCCACCACCTGGTCGGGGTGCGAAGCCAGCACCTCCCTCGTGTAGGTCACGCCGCCCACCTCGTAGCTGGTCGCTGCGACGCCGGTCGGGAGATCGAGTGAGCGATGGTACCGTCGGGTCGGCACGGCGGGCCGCAACTGGGCGGTCTGGGCGAACGAACCGACCCCACCGACATTGGTGACGCCGATCGCGAGCACATTCTCCCCTGATTTCAGCGCCCCGCGAAGGGCGAGGGTCGTGGGTAGATCCCACGACGTGGTTTCCCCCAGTCGAACCCCGTTGAGGACCACCACGGACCGGTCGTCGATCGGGGAGAGCGCCAAGGTTGCCAGTCCCGCTGCCTGTTCGTAAGAGAGTTCGAACGTCGTGCGGAACACCACAGAAGATCGTTCGGGTACCGAACGATCTTCCGACACCGCCCAATGGTCGTCGTCGAACCCGGGCTGGAGGCTCGCGTCATCCAAGCCGGCGGCGACTGGTCCCCGCTTCCAGGCCACGAGAGGCAGGGGGGCGACCTTGGCGACGTTGGGGTAGTGGAATGTGAGGCGAAGATCGCCCAGCGGCTGGTAGGAGCGCGGGGCGATGCGCGGGCCAAGGACCTTGTCTTGAATCAGGGCCTCGCCCGCGGCCGCTTTGCCGGCAAAGAACAGCGCCCGCGCTTCGGCGACGTACCGACCCGCGTCTGGGGGTTGGACGGGAACCGGAGGTCCTGCCCAGATCGTGTCTTCGTTGAGCTGGATGCGCTCCTCGGCGACTCCTCCGAAGACCATCGCGCCCAGCCGTCCGTTGCCCACCGGCAGGGCTTCGGTCCATGCGGCCGCCGGTTGCCTGTACCAGAGTTTGAGTTCGGCAGGGCTCTGAATGACGAGCAGGGCGAGCACTCCGAGCATCACTTCAAAGCCCCTGCGGTCGATCGCGAGGCGTGGTGGTTGAATCCGCGCAACGCGAGGCGTTCGTTGGGGTGCTGCACGCCGTCTTCGACGCGATCGTCGCCGGAGTGCATTTGGACGAGCACCGT
Source organism: Fimbriimonadaceae bacterium (assembly GCA_023957775.1). NCBI lineage: Bacteria > Bacillati > Armatimonadota > Fimbriimonadia > Fimbriimonadales > Fimbriimonadaceae > Fimbriimonadaceae bacterium. Next base: position 60,995 of record JAMLGR010000012.1, read on the forward strand.
CTTGCGCGTGTGCGGGGAGCGGTTGGGCTTCGAGCCATGAATAGTGAGGTAGTGGAAGAACGCCACGTCCCCGGGTTCCGCCTCGAGGGGGACGGCGCCCTCAAGAGTGTATTCGCGGATCGGAGAGAGACCCGAGGAGTCTTCCAAGCGGCCGAGTCGGTGAGAGCCCGGCACCACCCGGAGGCAGCCCATGGCATCGTCGGCCCGCGAAACGTGGATCACCGCCGCCAGCATCGTGTCGTGGAGGGTGGGGAAGTACGACCAGTCCTGGTGCATTGGGAACGGGGCACCCTCTTCGGGCGGCTTCTGGAACAGCTTGGTGTGGTGGAGCACGATGTCCGGCCCGAGAAGCTGTTCGGCAAGATCGAGAAAGGCGGGTTCGAGGAGCGCCTGAAGCCAAACCGCGGAGTACTGCTGCACGTTGTGCGTGTGGAGCACGACGGAGTTTCCACCGTCCAAGGCGTCCATCTGCCCTCCGCCCCAACGCGCATTGATCTCCTCGCCGGAAGCGAGCATCGCCCCGACGATGCGGTCAAAGTCGGACTCCATTTTGGAGAGTTGGCCAGGCCCAAACACCCCCCGAGCCAACGCATACCCATCGCGCTCAAACTGCCGCGCCAGATCCATGTGGGAAGTGTACTAGGCGCCCCACGCCTCACGCCTCACGCCCCAACGCCTTATACACCTCGTCCAAACTCGCCTTCGCGTCGCCGAACAGCATGCGCGTGTTCTCCTTGAAGAACAGCGGGTTCTGGACGCCGGCGTAGCCTGTGGCCATGCTGCGTTTGAGCACGATGGTGGTCTTGCCTTTCCAGCACTCGAGGACCGGCATCCCTCCAATGGGGCCGTCGGGATCGTCGAGGGCGGAGGGGTTCACGATGTCGTTGGCGCCGATCACGATCGACACGTCCACGTGGGGGAAGTCGTCGTTGATCTCGTCCATCTCGAACACGATGTCGTAGGGGACCTTGGCTTCGGCGAGGAGCACGTTCATGTGCCCGGGCATGCGACCCGCGACCGGGTGGATCGCGAAGCGCACGTTCACCTTCTTCGCGCGCAGCGCCTGCGAGATCTCCTGCACCACGTGCTGGGCCTGCGCGACGGCCATGCCGTATCCGGGGATGATCATGACCTCCTTCGAATCGAGCAGCAGTTCGGCCGTCTCCTCCGCGGAGATGGGAACGACCTCGCCCTGCTCCTCGCCCGAAGCGAGCACCGTGCCTTCGCTCGTGCCGAAGCCGCCTGCGATCACGTGCAGGAACTTGCGGTTCATGGCCTTGCACATGATGTAGCTCAGGATCGCGCCGCTCGAGCCGACCAGGGCGCCGGTGACGATCAGCAGGTCGTTGTTCAACATGAACCCGGTCGCGGACGCCGCCCATCCCGAGTAGCTGTTGAGCATCGAGACGACCACCGGCATGTCGGCGCCGCCGATCGCCATGACCATGTGGATGCCGAACAGGAGGGCGATCACCGTCATGATGATCAGCGGCTGGAGGCCGGCGCCTGCGGCGGATTGCACGACGAACTCGCGCCCGAACCAGATCGCGGCGACCAGCAGGATGAGGTTCAAGTAGTGCCGCGCCGGAAGGATCATCGGCTTGCCGCCGATCTTGCCCGACAGCTTGCCGAAGGCGATGACCGAGCCGGAAAGGGTCACGGCGCCGATCAGGATGCCGACGTAGGTTTCGATGTCGTGGATCGTGAGGTCGACGCCGATGAAGTGCGTGAGCCGCTCCGGGTCCATGAAGTTCGCGAATCCGACGGCGACGGCCGCCAAGCCCACCAGGCTGTGGAGGATCGCAACGAGTTCCGGCATCTGGGTCATCTGGACGCGCCGGGCGGCGATCAGGCCTATCGCGCCACCGACCACGAGGGCACCCAGAAGGGCCGCATAGTTGTGCGTGACGAATCCCAGAACCGTGGCGACCAGCGCGATCGACATGCCGATGATGCCGTACCAGTTGCCCCTGCGCGAGGTCTCCTGATTGGAGAGTCCCCCCAGAGCGAGAATGAACAGGATGGTCGCAAGGATGTAGGCGACCGTGATGACTCCCTGGGGGATCGCCTCGTTCGGCAAGTTCGTCTGGACGGTCGCAAGGAGGTTGGAGATGGTGGCGCTTCCTTCGTAGATCATGACGGTCTTACTTCCTGAACATCTCGAGCATGCGGCGGGTGACGGCAAAGCCGCCAAAGATGTTGATGCTCGCAATCAACACCGTCCCGGCTGCGATCCAGCCGATGAGCTGTTCGCTCGAACTGATCTGCAGCAGGGCTCCGATGATGATCACGGAGGAGATGGCGTTGGTCACGCTCATCAGCGGCGTGTGCAGGGCGGCCGTGACGTTCCAGATCACCATGTAGCCGACGAAACACGCCAGCACGAACACCGTGAAGTGCGCCATGAACGCGGGCGGGGCGACGGCTCCCAAGCCCAGCAGGGCCACACCCGCGATCGCCATGCCGACAAATCCGCCGAGAGGCGAGGGTTTGGGCTTCGCGACCGCCGGCGCGGGGGCGGGCGCGGGCTTCGCCGGGGCCATCGAGAGCGTCGGGGCCGGCGGCGGCCACGTGATCTCCTTGTCCTTGCAGACCGTCGCGCCACGGAAGACCTCGTCCTCCATGTTCACCACGATCTCGCCGTTCTTCTCGGGGGTCAGGTCGGTGAGGAGGTGGCGCAGGTTCGTCGCGTAGAGCTGGCTGGCCTGGGCGGCCAGGCGGCTCGGCATGTCGGTGTAGCCGATGAGCGTCACGCCGTTGTGGACGACGACCTTGCCGGGCTGGGTCAGTTCGCAGTTGCCGCCCTGTTCGGCGGCGAGGTCGACGATGACGCTGCCGTTCTTCATCGACTCGACCATGGCCTTGGAAATCAGTTTGGGGGCGGGTTTGCCGGGGATCAGCGCCGTGGTGATGATGATGTCGACTTCTTTCGCCTGATCGGCGAACAGCGCCATCTCCGCTTTGATGAACTCCTCGCTCATCACCTTGGCGTAGCCGCCCTCGCCGGCCCCGTCCTCGCCCTCGAAGTCGAGCATGAGGAACTCGGCATCCATGCTCTCGATCTGCTCTTTGACCTCGGGTCGGGTGTCGAACGAGCGCACGATCGCGCCCATGCTCTTGGCGGCACCGATGGCCGCCAGGCCGGCGACGCCCGCGCCGATGACCAGCACCTTCGCCGGCGGCACTTTGCCCGCGGCGGTGATCTGGCCGGTGAAGAAGCGCCCGAAGTGCTGCGCGGCCTCGACGACGGCGCGGTATCCGGCGATGTTCGCCATCGAGCTGAGGGCGTCCACCTTCTGGGCGCGCGAGATGCGCGGCACGCAGTCCATCGCCATGGCCGTGACGCCGCGGTCGGACAGCTCCTTGAGAAGTTCCGCGTTTTGAGCCGGCCAAAGGAAGCTGATGAGGGTCTGTCCCGCCTTCAGCTTGGCCGCCTCCTCCTCGTTCGGGCCCCGAACCTTGAGGATGATGTCGGACCCGGTCCACACCTCGCCCTCGGTGGCGATGGTGCAACCCGCGGCCTGGTAAGCCTCGTCGGAGAAGCTTGCCTCCGCGCCCGCTCCAGACTCTACGGACACCTCGAAGCCAAGCTTGATCAACTGGGCCGCGACGTCGGGCGTCGTCGCCACGCGCCGTTCGCCCGGGAAGGTCTCCCTCGGTACGCCAATCTTCATGATTTCACTCCGCTGGGGGTAAGGATGGATGCGGGCGGCCCACTTGGAGGGTGGGCCGAGTCGGGACCCGGCATCATTGGCCGGCCGCCAAGGTGTGGTTCCGTTGGCTCTCCGACGCTCAAATTCTCTCCCTCACTTCTCCCGTATCCGATGACAAGATACCGGATGCCCAGGCTCGGAGGTGTCCTTCCAATCCTTGACGGAGAAGCGACGACAGGTGCCACGCCCGCTCGACGGGCGTGCTACCACCGTTGAAACAAACAAGTTAGGAGGCGTCGGCTGCGCGGTAGGCGTCGATCACGGCCTGATCGCCCTCCTTTCCGCGTCTCGAATTGCCGTGCTCCATTCCCACCACGCCCTCGTAACCCTTGCCGTGGAGGTGTCGGAAGATGTTGTGGTAGTTCATCTCGCCCGTGCCCGGTTCGTTGCGGCCGGGGTTGTCCCCCAACTGGAAGTAGGCGATCTCGGACCACGCCGCGTCGATGTTGGGGATGATGTTTCCCTCCGTGATCTGCTGGTGGTACATGTCGAACAAGATCTTGCACGCGGGCGAGTTCACCGCGCGACAGACCATGAATGCCTGCGGGATCTTCGAAAGGAACATGCCCGGGTGGTCGCGGTACGGGTTCAACGCCTCCAGCACCATCACCAAACCCTCGGGCTCGAAGACCTCGGCCATCGCGCGCAGGCTGTCGATCACGTTCGCCGTCTGGAAGTCCCACGCCAGCCGCTTGTCGTACGGCCCCGGCACGACGGTCATCCACTTCACCTGCGTGCGTTTGGCGACCTCCACCGCGGCTTTGGCCTGGGCGACCAGCGCCGCGCGGTTCTCGGCGCCGCCCAACGCGTAGGTGGGATTGTTCCATTCGGCATGGGCTACGAAGACGCCCATCGTCATCCCCAGGTCGCGCATCGCCTTGGCGATCCGCTCCTGCTCGGGCACCGGGCGGCCCATCATGCCGTTGTCCTCCCACGCGGTGAATCCCTGGTCGGCCGCGAACTTGAGCTGGTCCACCGGATCCGGACCCGCCAGGTTCTGGAACATGCCGAAATGGGGGGCGTATTTGAGCTTGAACGGCGCGGGCATGGGTGTACTGCTCCTTGCGGCGCCGGCGCGCGCCGCCGCCAAGCCGGCACCCGCCGCGGCGGTCGATGCGATCAGAGCGCGGCGGGTGATCTTCTTGGCCATGGCGCTAGTGGAACTCGGTCCGGCCCGGAACCGCGACCGGAGGAACCGGCATCGGCCCGAACTCGAGGTGGTCGGGGTAGAGGTTTTCGGTGGAGTTGAGGATCTGCTCGCGGGTGACCTCTTTGCCGGTGTAGCATGCGGTGCGGCCGAGGATCGCGGTCATCGTGCTCTCCGCCACGCGCCGTCCCTCGTTGAGGGGCTTGCCGGCGCGGATGCTCGCGACGAGGTCCCGGTGCTCGAGCATGTACGGGTTGGGTCGCTCGCCGTCCCAGCGCCACGCGTTCTCACCCGTGATGCGTGTGTTGGCGTCCGAAACGCCCTTGGAACCCACGATCTGCTCCGACACGTTGCTGGCGGTGCCATCGATCTGGCGGCAGTAGCTGTGGCACTTCACCCCGTTCGCATACTGGAACTCGGTGGCGAAGTGGTCGAAGATGTGGCCGTAGCTCGGGTCGGTGCGAACCTGCCGGCCACCGAGGGAAACGGCTTTGACCGGGTACGCGTCCATTGCCCAGTTCACGACGTCGATGTTGTGGATGTGCTGCTCGCAGATGTGGTCGCCCGAGAGCCACGTGAAGTACAGCCAGTTGCGCATCTGCCACTCGAGGTCGCTCCATTCTGCCTTGCGCTGGTTCATCCAAAGACCGCCTTGGTTCCAGTAGCAGGATGCGGCCACGATGTCGCCGAGCTGGCCGTCGTGGATCCGCTTCATGGCCTCGTTGTAGGCGAGGTCGTGTCGGCGCTGGGTGCCGGCGACGATCGCGAGATTCTTGGTCTTGGCGAGATCGCTCGCTTCGAAGACCGTGCGGATGCCAGGTCCGTCGACGGCGACCGGCTTCTCCATGAACACGTTCTTTCCCGCGTCGATCGCCGCCTTCAGGTGCGCGGGGCGGAATCCGGGAGGGGTCGCGAGGATGACCAGATCCACATCCGTCGCCAGCACGCCCTTGTAGGCGTCGAGCCCGACGAAGGAGCGCGCAGGCGTGACCTGGTAGGCGTCTTTGAGAGAGTCCTTGAGCTGGTTTTGCGAGCCCTGAAGGCGGTCGGCAAACGCGTCGCCCATCGCCCAAAGCACGACGCCGGGGCTGGACGTGAAGTTGTCGATCGCGGCGCCGGTTCCTCGGCCGCCGCACCCGATCAAGCCCACCTTGAGGGTCGCGTTGGCCTGGGTGAAAGCGCCGAACGAGCGGGGCACGGTCAGGGCCGCTCCGGCAAGGGCGGACTTGGCAAGGAAATCTCTGCGGGTCATCTCTTCCTCCTGTACGGGGTCATTGTGCATCAAACTCAGCGCTCGCACACCAGCCGCATGCCGATGAACGGACCATCCGAAAGCCACCACTTGCTTTTCGGCTTCTGCGGATCGCGCTCCTGCCACTTGATCGAGTACTTCCAGCGGGCCCCGGGTGTGATCGTCGCCTCCTTGTCCCAGTAGGAGCCGCCGACCGTCACCGCCTCGCCGTCGAGCCCCTCGCACCACTCGCGCGCGTTGCCCCACATGTCGTAGAGACCGAACGCATTCGGCTTCTTCGTGGCGACGGGGTGGGTGGTGTCCTCGCCGTTTTCCCACGTCCACGCCTCGGCGGCGAAATCTCCAGGCTTGCCTGCGGCATAAATCCACTCGGCTTCCGTCGGCAGGCGATACTTGCGGCCGCTCTTCTGGCTGAGCCACTCGCAGAACCGGACCGCCGCCTGGTGCGCCATCCCCAGGGCCGGATAGCCCTGGTGGCCGAAGCCTCGGTCCGGGGCGCCGTACGGGCGGCTGGGCCGCGACTCAGCATCGACCCCCCGCTGCAGCTCCTCCTGGGTGAGGTCGAGGCGGAACGTCCAGACGTCGAACAGGTCCCACGTGACCTCGGTCTTTCCGATCCAGAGGTTCTTCACCTCGATTGTCTTATCGCCCACGGTGACGGACCCGTCGGGAACGCGCACCATCGTGAACTCGACGAGCGTCTTGTCGAGCTTCTGCACGAACGTTTCGGGGGTCTGGGCATGGGAGGCGACGGTGGCGAGAGCGGCGAGGGCAAGGGTAAGCATGGCTTGCCGGAATTATACGGTTGGTCGCGAGTCGTTTGTGGTTCGTTGTTCAGCAGTGCGGCTGGGACCGTGGGGAACGATGGCCTTGCGAGGGCGTCTAAAGGGTGTGATGATCCGCAAACTTCTTCGACTTTCCGTGGCCTTCGCAGCCCTGGCCGTGATGGTGCTTCCCGCCTCTGCGCAGCGCGATATCCGTGACATCTTCCGAAGCGGCAAACGCGAGGATGTGCGCAAGGAAACCGAGCGTCAGGAAGTGATGCTCACCGTCGAGGCGAACCGGATCCGTGCGAAGTTGCGCCAGATGGATCGCGAGAAGGACGAGACGGGGCGCAACCCGATCTACACCTGGGAGACGTATCGCGACGGCTCCGAGATCAAGTTCATCCGGGAGCGAGAGCAGCGTGGCAAGAACCTCGTCGCCACGCGCGAGTATTTCTTCAAGCGCGGCAAGCTCTTCGCGTTCTTCGAGGAGCGCGACGAGTCGGTCCCCGTCTTCGGCCGCCGCGACGCGCGCAAGGAGAAGCTCGAGCAGCGCTTCTTCCTCGACGAGGATGGCCGCCTCGTGGCCTCCCACCGAACCCTGAACGGTCGGGCGAGCACCATGTCGGGATCGGATGTGTCTTACTTCACAAGGCGAGGATTAGACTTTTTCAAGAAGTAGCACCCCTCGCGCCCCACTCCCACATTCCGTAAGCGACCTTGTCTGAAAGGGGCAAGCCCGCTTGGCGCAGACCGAGCTCCACCTGGGCGCGGTGGAAGGACTCGTGGGCGATGAGGTAGCCCACGAACCCGGCGCAGTGCGGTTTGAACCCCTTCACCCGGCCCTCGGGGGTTTCCGCCCGTTCGATCAGCGTCCCGATGCGGTCGGCGGATCGCCCAAGGGCTTCGCGAAGAGCCGCGCCATCCGCGGCCTTGGGATCCAGTTTCTCAACACCCTCCAGCAGCTCTTCGGCCGCGGCTTTCAGCCACATGAGCCTCACGTTGTGTACGTGCGCCAGATGACCCACAGCGGTCTTGCCCTTTGCCACCGGGGCGACCAGTTGTTCCGGTGAGAGGGCGTCGAGGAGGTAGAGGTTGATGCAGGCGTTGATGCGCCACGTTTCCACCAGGGCGTCGTTCATCACCCCCATTCTAATGGGGGAGTGCGCCCATTCATCCGACTCTCACCGCGGGATGCCTATGCCTCGGCGGAAATCACAGCGCGGATGAACTCCGCGCCGTCCCAGTGGGTTCCAGGTTCAGGCGGACGTGCAGGTCCGACGCCTCGCGCACGTTCAAGCGCTCGCCGAACGCCAGGCGCACGCTGGCACCTTTGGTCGACATCGAAACCCGACAGCCTTTGCCGCCCAGCGTGCACACGGCGTCCACGGCCCGGAAACCCTCGGGCCGTTCGAGCGTGAGCGCTTCGACGCCCACGGAACCGTGGCGGACCTGGAGCGTGGCCTCGAGACGCCTGCCACGAAGGGTCTGCGAGTACGTGCCCCAACCCTCGGCCGCAGTGAACGGGGCACGGAACTCATCGGGCGTCAGCTTGGGCGCAAACCCGATCTCGCCCTTGGGGCCGTGGTAGCGAAACCCGCACATTGTGAGGAAGACGCCATACGCCGCCATCGAACGCGCGTAGTGGTCGCCGCACTCGATCTCGTTGAAGGGATTGCGTTTCTCCGGGCCGTACCGATCGTGGATCGTGCGTACGATCGCAAGCCCCTCGTCGACCAGCCCTTCCGCGATCATATGCGCGGCGGCCTGGTACTCGAAGCCGTTCATGCACTCGTTGAAGTACCCCACCACCCAGTCGGCATGGCCCTTGCCCTTGGCCTCTTGCGCCCCGCCCCGGGGGAAGGAGGTCATCACCAGCCCGGCCTCGCCCGGCATCGCGTACCAGCGCCCGCCCTTGATCACCGCCTGCATCGCGTTCATGTACTGGCCCGCATCCGGCGCGAAGTTGTACTTCCACAGAGACTTGAGCGCCGTCCGCACCTGCTCGCGCGGGAGCACCGGTTCGAGCCCCACCTGGTGCAGCCAACTGTCGCCGAGCACCTGGTCCACGTGGCAACCGGGCCCGTAGCCGATGCTCTCAGGGTGGCTGGGATCGCGCTCCATGGCGAAGTACTCGCCGTTGAACAGCTGCTCGGTGACGCTCGCGCCGCCCTTGGCGACCACGGCCTCGAGCTCCTCCGCGTAGGCTGCTTCCCCCACATCGCGTGCCATCGCCGCGCCAGCCCGAAGGGCCGCGAGATAGACGCTCGAGATCCAGGAGATCTTGCCCGCCCAGGCGGCGTCCAGGGTGTTGTACTGCCAGCCTTCCAAAACGCCATCGCCATCGGCGTCCTCTCTTCGAAGGCGCTCGATCGAACCCTTCACCTTCGGCCACACTCGGCGAAGGAAGGCGCCGTCGGTGGCCATCGTGTGCTCTCGGTAGGCGCGCACGATCGTGCCGGCCTGGCCGTCGTGGGCGATCTGTTTGCCGCTCTCCGCGCGGTAGAAGATCGTGCCGTCGGGCTGCCATGCGAGCCCGAAGTCCACGCGCTCGCGCACGTCGCGCTCAAGTTCGGGGAAGAGCCGCGCTGCGGCCTGCGCGTAGTTCCACACGTGCTGGCACGTGCCCGGGCAGCAGTACACACCCTCCCACCCGTAGAAGCGCCCGTTGTCGAACCGATGCGCGGTGCCCGTTGCGAGGCAGTCCACGGAGACGAGCGTGCGTTCGAGAAACCAGTGCGGAAGGGTCGAGTCGAACCACGTGTCGACCCACTTCAGGGTCTCGCCGCGGAGCCGCGGCGCTTCGCGGGCGTAGGCGTGCACCGCCTCTCGCGCCGAGTCGCTGCGCAGCGAATAGTGCTTCTTGAGGTTCGGGAGGTCCTCGATGGCACCGAACTCGCCTTGCGGCGGCCCGTAGTTGGGAAAGTGCCACGCGAGCACGAACTCGAGCGTTTGGGACTCGCCGGGAGGAATGGCGAAAGGAGCCTCGATCACCCCCAGCAGCACGCCCGGATCGGACCTGGAGGCTCGAAGGAGCACCCGTTCGAACATCTCCTCGCGCTTCTCTTCCGAGGCGGTCGCGGGCACTGGCTCGATGACATTCGGAGGGCCGGTCCACGCCCTGGTCCCCGCGGGCCTGTCCAGGATCGCCAGCGCCATGGAGCCGTAGTCGGGCAACTTGTCCCACTCGACGTCATCCCTCCAAGGCGTGTCGGAGAACACGATCTGATCCACGCAGATGTGACCCCAGCCACCGGTCACGGCATCCACAATCCGCAGGACGGCGCGCTTGCCCGCAAACTCGCGCACGTCGAAGCTCGCGGGGCGCATCGGATTGGAGTTGCGACCCGAGGCGGTGCGCACGACCTTGCCGTCGATCAGCAGGTCAAGGCTGGTCTGGCCCTTGTGGCCGCCACCCCCGATCAGGAAGTTGACGTATCCGCGCTCGATCGTGAACTCGGGGCTCGTGAGGGTGCCCGTAGGCAGGTCGCTCGCGGCGGATTCCTCGCCGTGGCGCGATTCGTGGGTGTTGACCAGGTACTCGCCGTGCGCCTTGGTCTCGCTCTTGCGCTCCGGCATCTGGCTTCGGGGGAAGGGACCGTCGCCGAAGGCCGTGCCGGTCGAGATCCAGGGCGCGTAGGTCGCTCGCTCGAAGTCTTCGAACGCGATGTCGGGCCGTCCGGTGGAGCTGGCGGGGTGAAGCGGCGTCGCAACGCACTCGACCATCACCGTGTCGCCGTCGTAACGCACCCGGTTCACACGCTTGAACAGATCCTGGTGGCCTGAGAACCCGGCGATGCGATTGTCCAGACTTGCGAGAACCTTGCCGCGCATGGGCTTGTCGGTCGGGTTGTGCAGGGTGTACCGAAGCACGGAGAGAGGTTGGCTCGAATCGTCGGTTTGAAGAGGAATGAACGGAGAAAACGCCTCGAGTTCGATACGGAGAGGAACCTCCGGGTCCGAGTAGCGGACCACGCCCACCGGATAGCGGTTCTCGAATTCGATCGTTCGCATGGTGCCCAAATCGAAGCCGGGCATGTCGCCGCCCCGACCCTCCAACACGAACTCAAAGCGCTGCTCGAATGGGGAGCGCACCTCCATCGGCTCGGCGTAGTGCCCCCCTCGCGACGAGAACTGGTAGTCGGAGGACATCTGGGGTGAGAAGACGTCCCAGTGCCACAGTTTGCCGTCCCCGCCCAGGTACACCTGACCCGCGCAGAGCCCGCCTACCGGCATTCCAATCCACTTCAGGCCCTTGCCCCGCATGAGGGTGGGTTGCCCCCTCTCGCGGAGTCCTCTGAACCAAGCGGGCGAAAGTCCTTTGTCGGCCGGGATCAGCGACGCTTGTTGGAGCTTGGACGAGCGCAGCAAACCCTCAACACCCAGGGGGAGTCCCATCCCGATGGCCAGAGAACCGGCACGAGAGAGGAACGAGCGTCTGGTGATCACTTCTCAGGATTCGGCGATGGAAGGGGATCTCCTCCGGGGCCCGCTTTGGTAGTCTCAGAGCATGAACCTCGCCCTCGCCCTGCTCGTCGGTCTCGTGGCGGCCCCCCAAGGGCCCGGCTATGCAAACCCCACCACGGTGAAGGTGAAGATTCCCATGGTCGGGAAAGTCGCGGCCAACGTCGGCCTGGTCCAGTTCGCAACCAGCGCGCCGCTGTGCGACTTTGCCGAGCAGACCGTGCGTGACTCGGAGTTGCACCTCGCGCGACTCTGGGTCCGGGAATCGAAGGAAATGATGCGGGAGGTGCTCCAGGACCGTCCCAAGATGGAGCAGTACCTCAGCTACGAGGGCGATACGGCGCTCAAATACGATTCCAAGCAGCTGTTGAGCGTCTGGGCGCACGCGGAGTACTACTCGGGTGGCGCGCACGGCATGCGCAACACGCGAACGTACAACTTCGCGCTGGCCGCCGGCAAGCCCGTGCGGTTCGGCGTCAAGGAGGCGTTCCTTCGCGACAAGGCGTCTCGCGTGGCCCTGCAGTCGCTGCTGGTGCAGCGTGCCGGCATGCTCGAGGGCACGATGTGGATCGCCGAGGGGCAGGTGAAGTACCTCTCGGACGAGCAACTCGATCGATTCTGGGTGGACCAGGACGCGCTGGTGTGGGAGTTCGACCCCTACGAGCTTGGGCCGTACTCTTCCGGTCCCTACACGCTGTCGATTCCCCGGATGGACGTTCAGACGCACATTCGGCCGGACGGGCCGCTCGGTTTTTGGGCGAGGCAGTAGCTGCCGGACACGCCCGTCGAGCGGGCGTGGCACCCTGGGTTAGCGAGGGAGTAGCTGCCGGACACGCCCGTCGCCGCTGGACTCCTGAGCCGAGACGCTAACCCCTCCGCCGCATCTTGTCGAGGGCCACGGAGAGCACGATGATCGCGCCGGTCACGATCTCCTGAATCCAGTTCGCCCAGCCCATGTGCGAACCGCCAGCCCGAATCGTGGTCATGATCGCGGCGCCCAGAAGCGCTCCGGCGATGGTGCCCTGTCCCCCGGAGAGGCTCGCACCGCCGATCACCACCGCGGCGATCACCTCCAACTCCAGTCCTTGCGCCACGGTGGGATCGCCCACCGTGAGGCGCGAGAACTGCATCAGCCCCGCAAGTCCGGCGAACAGCCCGCCCACGACGTACACGCTCAGCTTCACCCGATCGACCGGGACGCCGCACAGTCGGGCGGCATTCTCGTTGGACCCGATCGCCACCAGATGGCGGCCGAAACGCGTTCGCCTCAGCACCAGCGCCATCAGGGCGGCGAAGACCAGCATCGTCCACACCCCGATCGGAACGAGCATCCACCGCTGCTCCTTGCCCAGGGTCGCGAGCACGTCCGCCAACCAGGTCATCGGGGCGTCGATCTTTTGCTCGTTCGCCAAGCCCTTGGCCAGTCCGCGGATCACCAAGAGGGTGCCGAGCGTCACCACGAACGGCCCCACGCGGAGGCGGGTGACCAGCAGGCCGTTGCACACTCCGCACGCCACCGCCGCCCCGATGCCGCCCAGAAGGGCGACCCACGGCCCCTGCCCGCGATCGAGGAGCCACGCGATCACAACCGTGGTGAAGGCGACCGTCGAACCCACGGAGAGGTCCAACCCGCCGCTCACGATCACGTAGGTCATCCCGATGGCCGCCATGGCCACGATCGTTCCTTGCCGGGCCAGGGTCTCGAGATTGGCGGCGGTGGGGAACGTCTCGGGCCGCAGGAGCGCGAACAGTCCGAACACGGCCATCCAGGCGACCACGAGGCCGACCAGGCCCAGTGCGGGGCTGCGCGAAATCCGCTGGAGGAGGCTCACGATCCCGTCGCCTCCTGGAGGATCGATTCCGACGTCCATTCGGAGACGGCCCGCGCCGCTCCCAAAGTCCCCCGGTGCATCACGGCGATCCGGTCGCAGACGCCGAACAGTTCGGGCAGATAGCTACTCGTAAGGAGCACGGCCTTGCCGGCCACGGCGGCTTCATCGATCATCTCGTAAATGCGGTGCTTGCTCGCCACGTCGATGCCGCGCGTCGGCTCGTCGAGGAGCATCAGGTCCACCCCGTGGCGGAACAGGCGCGTCAGGGCGACCTTCTGTTGGTTTCCGCCGGAAAGCTCGCGCACCGCCTGCCCCGCGTTTCGGCGCCGAACCCCCGCGCTCTCAAGCCACGCCTCGGTTTCCGACTCCAGCGCATGTGGGTTCACCAGGGGCGGCAGCTTGGTCAGACACACGTTCTCGGCGAGGCTCATTTGGAGGGCCAGCCCCTCCTCCTTGCGATCCTCGCTCAGAAAGCCTGCACCCTGGCGCCACCTCGCTTCCGGGCTGGCGCCGCCCGAGAACTCGCCGACCGAAACGCGACCGCTGCGCACGGGATCCAAGCCGAAGATCGAGCGCAACAGTTCGGTTCGTCCGCTTCCGTTGAGTCCCGCGACGCCGACCACTTCGCCGCGCCGAACCGAGAGCGTGGCGCCTTGCGGAGCGCGCGCGCCGCTCAAAGCCTCGACGTCGAGAAGCACGTCGCCCGGTGTATGGGGCGAGCGGGGGTAGGGGTCCGCAACCTCGCGTCCCGCCATCAGACGCACGAGGGACTCCGGGCTGGCGTCGGCGCCCGCCTCGCCGGCGACGGTACCGTCGCGAAGCACGGTGATGCGGTCGGCGACGCGGCGCACCTCTTCGAGGAAATGCGACACGTAGAGCACGGATCGCCCCTCGTCTCGCAAGCCCGCGATCACGCCGAACAGGCGCTCCGCATCGGCTTCGGAGAGACTGCTCGTGGGCTCGTCGAAGAGCAGCACCTCGCACCCCGTCGCCACGGCGCGCGCGATCTCGACGACCTGCCGCATCGCGATCGAGAGGGAAGAAAGAGGCGTGTCGGGGTCCAATTGGGGGTGGCCCAAGGAGGCGAGCGCGTCCGCGGCCCTCCGGGTCCGCTCCGCTCGCCGCACCCAGCCCCAGCGCGTGGCTTCGAGGCCGAGCCCGATGTTCTCCGCCACGGTGAGGTGAGGGCAAAGTGCCAACTCTTGGTGGATCATCGCCACACCCGCATCGCGCGCCTCCGCGGGAGAGGCGGGCCGGTGCGGACGCCCGTTTCTCTCCATGGTTCCCGCGTCGGGCGCGAACACGCCGGCGATCACGTTCATCAACGTGCTCTTTCCCGAGCCGTTCTCGCCGACCAGCGCGTGGACCTCGCCGGGTTTCAGCTCGAGGTCCACGCCATCGAGCGCGACCGTGGGGCCAAACCGTTTGGCCAACGCCCTGACGCGCAGCGCGCTCACTGCGGCGGGGCCAGGAGCTTGGCGATCTTGTCTTCCGTCATGTTCTCGGGGGTGACGAGCACGGCCCCGGTATCGATGCGCTTCTCGGGCTTCGCCCCGTTGAGGTACTCAAGCATCACCTTGACCCCGAGGTAGCCCATGCGGTGGGGATCCTGCAGAACGAGGGCGTTGAGCTGGCCCTCCTTCAGACCCTCGACGAGCTTGGCGCTGGAGTCGAATCCGATGAACTTCACTTTGCCCGCCCAACCGCTGTCCTGAAGCACGCGGAGCATGCCGAACGTGGACGATTCGTTGGGAGTGAAGATGCCGTCGATCGAGAGCGACCCGTCCGCGTTCTTGTACGCCGCGAGCAGGTTCTCGGCGGCTTGTTGGGCGGTCTCCGTCGTGGGGCCCGCGAACTGGTTGCTGCTGACGACTTCGATGCCGGGGGCGGCCTTGATGCCGTCGAGGAAGCCCTCCTCGCGATTGTTCGTGCTTGCGGAACCCTCTTGGTAGCGAAGCACCACGATGCGCCCCTTGCCCCCAAGCAACCGGGCCATCTCGGCACCGGCCATCTCGCCGCCCTTGCGGTTGTCCGTGGCCACGAAGCTCACGGTCTCCACGTCCTTGAGGTCCGAGTCGATGATCACGACCGGGATGTCCTGCTTCTGGGCGTTCATGACGGGAGTGCGCAGCGCCTGATCGTCCAACGGGGCTAGGACGATGCCCTGAACTCCCTGCGCCACGAAGTCTTCGACGACCTTGATCTGGCTCTCGCGGTCGTCCTCCTTGATGGGGCCCTTGAAGATCACGTTGACGCCCAACTCCTTGCCGGCCTCTTCGGCTCCGGCGCGGACGGCCTTCCAGAACTCGTGGGTGGAGCCCTTGGGAATGACGGCGATGGTGGTCGTCTTGGCCCCGTTTCCGGTGGTGGCGGCGGAATCGCTCTTCGAACCGCAGCCCGAAAGGGCAAGCGCGGCGAAGGCGGCGAAGACGAGAGAACAAGTGCGCATGGCGTGACCTCCTGGTCGGTAACTGATTCTGGTGCAGGTGGGAGGTTTCCTGCTAGCCCCCTCCCGTCATCCTGCCGTGCCCGGGCCGACCAAACCACAAACCACAAGCCAACACCCCGCGCCAGCAGGGAAACTCCAACATCCCGTCGAAACAAGCACCATGCTTCGCACGCTCTGCCTTTCGCTCGCCCTTGCCGCGCTTCTTGCCGGGTGCCAGCCGCCCGAGCAGAAGACTTCGACGGCCCAACCTGCCCAAACTCCTGCCGACCAATCCAAACCGATGCAAGCGACGACCGACGCGCCCGTGTTCTGGCAGGCGAGGCTTAACGCCGTCCTCCCCGAGTTCGGGCACCGCAACTGGATCGTCGTGGCGGACTCCGCCTTTCCCACCTACACCGACCCTGCGATCGAAACCGTGGTGACCAACGAAGACCATGTGACCGTCGTCGAGGCGGCCATGAAGGCCATCAACGCGTCGATCCACGTCCGCCCCGTGATCTACCTCGACAAGGAGCTCGAGGCCGTTCCGGACTCCAGCGCGCCTGGGGCCGACGCCTTCCGTGCAAAGTTCGACGAGTTGCGCGCCGGTGCGGACGTCACGCGAATCCTTCACGAGGAACTGCTCGCCAAGCTGGCGCAGGTGGGCAAAACGTACAAGATCCTCGTGCTCAAGACCAACGGGGTCGTTCCTTACACCACGGTCTTCATGGAGCTGAACGCCAAGTACTGGTCTGCGAGCCAGGAGGCGGCGCTGAGGGAAGCGCTGGGCCAGAAGCCCCCGACCGCCGTGCCCAAGCCCGGCGACGCCGCGAACAAGACCCCCGCAAAGCTCTAGCGCACGGGCATAATGGCCCCAATGTCGATTCTCGAGGTGCGCTCGATCACGAAGGAGTTCCCCGCCGTGCGGGCGCTCGACGACGTGAGTCTGGCGTTCGAAATGGGAGAGGTGCACGGGCTCGTCGGCGAGAACGGGGCGGGCAAGAGCACCTTGATGAAGATCCTCTCCGGCCTGGAGCAGCCAACCGCGGGTTCGCTTCTCGCCGCCGGAGTGGAGTTCCACCTGGCGAGCGTCCGCGAGGCGTTGGACAAGGGCATCGCCATGATCCACCAGGAGCTGAACCTCGTGGACGATCTCACGGTGGCGGAGAACATTTTCCTCGGCCGGGAGCCCCAGCGCCGCGGAATGCTGGACCGCCAAGCCATGCGCACGGAGTCTGCGAAGACGTTGGAGCGGGTCGGAGCGGCGTTCGGGCCAGACGCGAGGGTTGGCGAACTCCGGCTGGCAGACAAGCAGTTGGTGGAGATCGCCAAAGCCGTGTCGTGCGCGGCGTCGATCCTGATCATGGACGAACCCACAGCGGTGCTCAGCGACCGGGAGTCCGAGTCGCTGTTTCGGCTGATCGACGAGTTGAAGGGGCAGGGGCTCACCATCGTCTACATCTCCCACCGCCTTGCCGAGATCGAGCGCGTTTGCGATCGCGCGTCCGTGCTGCGCGACGGGAAACTCGTGGCCACGCTTTCCCGCGGCTCTTTCGATCCGCGCGCCTTGGCGAAGCTGATGGTGGGGCGAGAGCTGGGCGACTTCTACCCAGAGATTCCTCCGCGTCCCGAAGGGGAGCCGACGCTGGTGGTCAAGGGAGCGCGGGTGCGGGGCATCGTCGAGTCCGCCGATCTCGAGGTGCGGGCCGGGGAGGTCGTCGGAATCGCCGGTCTGGTCGGTTCGGGACGCACGGAGTTGGCCGAGGCGATCGTCGGCGCGCGGCGCCTGAGCGAAGGGACCGTCACCCTGGCCGGCCAACCGGTGCGCACGGGATCCGTCAAGCGCGCCTCGGAACTGGGAATCGCCTACGTCAGCGAGGACCGCAAGGGCACAGGCCTGGTGATGGAGATGGACGTGGTGGAGAACATCACGCTGGCCAGTCTCCGCGCCTTCTGCAAGCCTCTGGTGTCTCGCAAGGCCGAGCTGGAGGCCGCGGAGCGGTGGAAGGAGGACCTGGGTATTCGAGCCGGCGACATGCGCGCCGAGGTGCTCTTTCTCTCCGGCGGCAACCAGCAGAAAGTGTCGATCGCAAAGTGGCTGCAGACCAAGCCGAGGGTGCTCATCCTCGACGAACCCACGCGCGGAGTGGACGTCGGAGCGAAGCACGAAATCTACACGTTGATCCACCAACTCGCTCGCGAAGGGTTGGCCGTGGTCGTGATCTCCTCCGAACTGCCGGAGATCATCGGCGTATGCCAACGGGTGGTCGTGATGCGGCAGGGTAGGACGGTGGGTGAATTGGTGGGACCCGAAATCACAGAAGAGGCGATGATGGTGTTGGCGGCAGGGGTGGACGCGGCGTGAGGAAGTTTTTCCAGGAGTACGGGGTGCTGGTGGCCTTCGTGCTGCTCTTCGTGATCAACGTCGTCACGCGCGGCGAGAACTTCCTGCAGGCCGAGAACCTGCGCAACCTCGTGGCCCAGAACGCCTACGTGGGGATCATCGCGGTCGGCATGACGTTCGTGATCATGACCGGCGGGATCGACCTGTCCGTGGGAAGCGTGTTGGCCTTTTGCGGGGCCGTCGCGGTCCTGGTTCTGAACAAGCAGGAAGCGGGCGGGGCGGCTTCGACCACCGCGATCTTGGTGGCCGGACTGGCCTCGGTGGGCGTCGGCCTCGTCTCAGGGTTGGCCAACGGCATCGCGATCGCCTTTGGGCGTGTGGCGCCGTTCATCGTCACCTTGGCGGGATTGGCCGGCTTTCGGTCCTTGGCGCTGGTGCTGGGCGAGGGGGGCGAGATCCGGTCCCACGTGCCGGCCTTCGGCGATTTCGGATTCGGCGGTCTGCCCATCCCGGGGACCGTGACCCAGAGCGGAGAACCCCTCGTGTTGTATTGGAGTTTCTTCGCGTTCCTCGGGGTAGCGCTGGCCGCGAGCTTCCTTCTGAATAAGACCCGCTTTGGGCGCTACGTGATCGCGGTTGGCGCGAGCGAGCGCGCGGCCCGCTACTCGGCGATCAACACGCGATCGGTGAAGATCGCGGCCTACACCCTGATTGGCGGACTGGTCGGATTCGCGGCGTTTTTGAACGCGGCCCGGATGAACTCGGTGGGCACCGGTTCGGTCGGGCTCTTCTACGAACTGGACGCGATTGCGGCGGTCGTGATCGGGGGGACGAGCCTGCGGGGGGGCAAAGGTAGAATCTGGGGCACCGTCGTGGGCGTGGTCTTGCTGACGCTGATCGCGAACATGATGACCGCGTACCGCATCGACACGAACTGGCAGGGATTGGTGCGCGGCGCGGTGATTCTGGTGGCCGTGCTTCTGCAACGGGGCGGCAAGTCCGCCGACGAGGGATAGGGCGATGATGAAGAACAAATGGATCGGTTGCGTCGCGGTGGCGGCGATGGTGTTGGCGATGCTGGCCGGGTGCCAGCCCAAGGGCGGCACGACGACCGCGTCGGGCGGCGCGGGCGGCGGCGACGGCAAGACCTACAAGGTGGGCGTTTCGATTCCGGCCGCCGACCACGGTTGGACCGCCGGCATCAAGTGGTGGGCGGAAGAGGCCGCAAAGCTCTACCCGAACATCCAGTGGACGATCGAAGACGCCAAGGGGCCCGACGAGCAGATCGGCGACCTGCAGAACCTACAGAGCCAGGGCGTGGACGCGCTCGTGATCCTCGCCACCGAGAGCGCGCCGATCACCCCGATCGCGAAGAAGCTGAAGGAGGCGGGCATCCTCATCATCAACGTCGACCGCGGCTTCACGGAGCCCGTGGCCGACCTGTTCATCGAAGGCGACAACAAGGCGTTCGGCCGGAAGTCAGCGCAGTACATGGCGCAGAAGCTGAACGGGAAGGGCAACATCGTGATCCTCGAGGGCATTCCCAGCACGGTGAACACCGACCGCGTGACGGCCGCCCTGGAGGTCTTCCGCGCCTACCCCGGCATCAAGGTCGTGGCGCAGGACAGCGGCATGTGGAACCGGGAGACGGCCGAGAAGGTCATGCAGAACATGCTCGTGGCGCAGCCCGCGATCGATGCGATCTGGGCGAGCGACGACGACATGGCGCTGGGCGTTGAGAACGCGCTGAAAGCCGCCGGCCGGGACAAGAACATCTGGATTCTCGGCGGCGCCGGCATGAAGGATATCGTGAAGCGCGTGATGGACGGCGACCCCATGTACCCCGCGGACATCACCTACCCGCCCTCGATGATCGCCGTCGGCATCCACGAAGCCGCCTCGATCCTCACCGCGGGTCGCGAGAAGACCCTCCAGTTCATGCCCAAGCACCTCGTGCTAGACGTGGACCTGATCACCCCGGAGAACGCGAAGGACTACTACTTCCCGGAAAGTGCTTATTAGCGTGAGGCGTGAGGCGTGAGGCGTGAGGCGCTTTACGCTTCACGCTTCACGCTTTACGCTTTACGCCCAAAACGCCCTGCCGATAGTGCTCATCCGGCCTTCGGTGGATGCGCTCGATCTGCTCGGGGGTCAGGGTGACCGGCTCTTGGCCGGTGCCCAGTGCGTGCAGCCAGACCTGGGCGGCCTTCACCGCCATGTGCGTCGCGGCCTCCACCGACGCGGGGGTGTCTCCGAGCGCGAAGAGGCCGTGGTTTTGAAGCCAGAGGATCTTTGGGGCCCCCCGGTGCGACTCGATGTGCGCCTGCACCCGGTCCCTAAGTTCACGCCCTAACGGGAGACCCGGGTCGACGTAGGGAATCCAGCACGTCGCGGGTCCGCAGCAGACGATCTCGTCGGGAAAGAGCCGGCGCCCCGCGAACTCTTCCGCGCGGGGGGTGCACAGCAGCCCGAGGAGCGGGGTGGGGTGCGTGTGCGCGATGAACCGCACGTCGGGCAGGCGCAGCAGCCACGCGTGCAGGAACGTTTCCACGCTGGGCTTCGGCGCGCGCGGATCCTTGCGCGCTTGTTCGAGGCAGCGCCGAACCGCCTCGTCGTCGAGGTCGGGACCCTCCAGCGCCGCCAGGATCGGGTC
The DNA here is from genome assembly GCA_023957775.1 of Fimbriimonadaceae bacterium. NCBI lineage: Bacteria > Bacillati > Armatimonadota > Fimbriimonadia > Fimbriimonadales > Fimbriimonadaceae > Fimbriimonadaceae bacterium. The sequence continues at coordinate 81,592 of JAMLGR010000012.1, forward strand.
GCGGAGGACTTCGACGAAACCGCCGGCTTTGATGCCGTGCAACGAGACGCCGCTCGCCTTGATCCACAGGGAGTCGTCTGCCGCCCGGGCGCTCGTGTTCCCCTCGGCGAGGATCGCGTAGCCCAGTTCCGGCGCGGCCAAGCGGCGACTCATCGCCACAAGATCGACCAGAGTGTCGCGCGGGTTCACAGCTTATTATGGGGGGACGGGACTCGGGAATCGGGATTCGGGAATCGGCGCCTCGGGCTCCTTGTGAGGCTCACCTCTCCCGAAAGTGCAACACTGGCATCCCAAGTGACATGAGGGGTGTGCAGCATCCATCCACTCCCTTGAACCCAAACATCCAAGACGTGATTCCTCGAGAGCGAGATCTTGAGGTCGCCCAAGGCGCTGACTTGAACGCGCCTCACCACGAGGCTGGCCCTCTCTACCTCCCGAAAAAACTGTTGGCACACCCTCCAACGGATCGCGTCGTTTGGATCGCCTGGAGGGGTCCGTCGTCGAGGGAGGGCGACGCGTTGGACGCTCCTGGGGAATTCGAAGTCATCCGAACCCATCACGTACCGGGTTCCGCAACGAATGCGCCAGGAACACTCGACGTTTAGGCTCACATCGGCCTTGGTGATTTCCACGCCGCGCTTGTTGAGTTTTGGCTTCTGCTCGCCGAACTCGAACACGTGGAAGATGGGTTTCCAGTAGTCGCTTAGAGGCAAGCCAACGAGGAGGCTGCGAAGTGCCTCTTGCAGTTCGCGCTGGGCGATCTGCTCCCAGCGGTCACCCATCGGGAGGCCCCTCAGGTAGCCACTCCTCCACGGTACCGGCTACCTCCGCCAGCACTTCGGCATCCGTACGGCCGCTTCGCTTGAGCACGTGGAACGAGTGGTCGGCGTGCTCGAGCCAGTGCATCTGAAAGCCGGGGCCCAGGCGGGGGAGCACCGCGTCCATCAACTCCTTGTCGCACAGTGGGTCCTGCGTGCCGTTGAGGCAGAGCGTCGGCACTTGGATCGCAGGCAGGTGCGCGTCCCGCAGCTTGTTGAACTGGCCGGGTGGGTGCAGGGGGTAGGCGCAGAGCAACAATCCGTCGCACGCAAACCCCTCGGCCGCCATCATCGATGCGCAGCGTCCGCCCATCGAGTGCCCACCGAGGAGGATGCGCTTCGGGGCCAGCCTCTCACGTACCGAAGCGACGACGGAGTTGAAGCACGCCTGCAGCTTCGGCATGCGATCCGGAATGCTGCGCCCCGACGCTCGGTAGAGGAAGTTGAAGCGCACGACCTCGAGACCCAGTTCCAGGAAGACCTCGGCGAGCGAGGCCATGTGGCGGTGCTCCATGTGGCCGCCCGCACCGTGCGCAAACACGAGCGTGCCTCGCGGCGCCTCGGGCGTTTGGATGAGAACGGGAGCCTCCTCGCCCTCGACCCCTACCGTCCACCTCGTTTCGGTCATCGGAGCCCGGGCGCGTTCCTCCACGCCTGGTCGCCCGACTCCACCTTCCAATCGTTGCCGTAGAACCCAGCGCCCCGAATGCCCTGGTTGCCGAGCAACGCCGAGTCGGCGCCGATCACGATCCAGTCCGGATACGCCACGCCGCTCACGAAATAGGGTAATCGGGTCGCGATCTCCGCGCCCTTCGGACCCGTGGCCGCGACGACTCCCACGAGCGAACCCGAGTCGTTCGTACGCGGAGCAACGAACAGCGCGGCGAGGTCGTCCCCGGCCACCGAGCGGCCGCCGACGACCACCGATCCCCGCTTGACCACGATCCCACCCTCGCCGAGCACCTTGGGCCACGCCGAATTCGTGTCCGCGTTCCCGTACAGGATGACGTTCCGGCCGTGGAACCGGACCGGGTCGAACGCCGTGTCGCGCACGATGTCCACCGAGCCGTTCCCCCGGTACTGGAACGTCTCGCTGTCGTAACGCGCCTTGGCGCTGGCCCACGCGTTCTCCTCGGGGGTGCCCGCGGTCCCGACCACGAACACCATGCGGTTCTTGAACGCCTCCTTGAAGGGTCCGGAGCGGTCGGCCCGCTTCACGTCGCGAGGCAACTCGGGGCGCCGCTCCCACGTGTCGCCCTTGCGCTCGAAGTGAGCGGTCGCGCCCGTCGGAGGGAGGTTCTCGAAGGTCTGGCCATCCAGCACCGCTCGCGTGAAGCGCGTCAGGCGGCGATCGATCGCCAGCCAGGCGACGTTCTCGGTGGTCCCGCGCAAGGTGTCTCCGTCCAAGGTGAGCTGAATGCGGCTGGGTTGCAGGGCGTGGATCTGCTGCTCGATGCTCGCCCAGTAGTCGCGGTTCGAAACCGCCGGGTTCATCGTAGTGAAGTCCACGCTCTTCACCTCCCGCGGCGAAGGGCGTTCGACCGTCTTGAACAGATCGAACATCGGCGGCCAGTCCACGCACTCGCCGCCCCACCAGTGGCCCGCCCCCGGCTGCTCGTGATACGAGAGCCGCGTGTGCCCCAGCTTCTCGAGCGTCTCCTTCATCAGGCGCGCCTCGCTGACGGGCACGTTGTCGTCCTTGTCGCCGTGCAGGATGTACACCGCGTCGGACAGGGTGTTGCGGGCCAAGAGCAACGTGTCGCTGGGCGAAACCGCGCGCGTGAGGATCGCATCGATCGGGTCGCTCCCTTCGAATCGTGGGGTACCGCCATAACTGAAGAAGCTCGACCAGCCCGCGCTGGGAGCGATCACGCCCCAGAGGTCGGGGAAGGTGACGCCCATGTGCCACGTGCCATGGCCGCCCATCGAGTGTCCCGTCACATCCACCTTGCGGCGGTCGTGGGGAATCGTGCGCTTGGCGATCTCGAGCACCTCGAGGGCGTCCCATCGACCCCAATCCTCCCAATCGAATCCGTACGGGCGGCGGTTCGTCGGCGCGACCAGCGTCGCCCACTCCTTCGAACCGTAAGCCGCCGCCTGACCCTCGCCCTCCACGCTCGCCCCGTGGAGGGTGAGAATCAGGGTGTTGGAGGTGGCGGGTTTCTGGGCCGGGTTCACGGCAAAGTACTGTACGCTCCCGTCGATCGAGCTTTCGAACGTGCGTCGATGCACCTGAAGGGGCGTCCGTACGCGAAGCTTGGTCGAGGCGCGGTTCAAGAGGAGGCGCGATCGGCCCTCGGTTTGGATGAGGTCCAGCTCCAGAGTCTGTTCGCCCGCCTCGTCCGCCCTGGGCGTCCGGATGGAAAAGGGCACCTTGCGCATCGAGAGGGCGGCAAGCGTGGGAACCTCGGTCTCCACCGCCTGGTCTCCGACGCGCGCCACGAGACGGGCCCCCACCAAAGGCTCGGCCTTGGCGTTGACCACCACCACCGCTCCGAGCAAGGGGCGCGACAGCCCGACGAGGACGTCCGGTAGGGTCGGGTCCCCCAGATCCAGGTAAGCGCCGGCGGGCGGTTCGGTCAACGTCGCATGGAGTCGTCCCCTTCCGACCGAGAAGAGGAACGCGTTGGTCCCCTGCCGCAGTTGGACCGGCACCTTGAAGTAGCCGAATCCGTAAGGGTCGCCCCCACGCGGTTCCCCGTTCACGTACACCAAGCTGTGCCCGGCGGCCTCGAGGATCCGGACCTCGGCCTTCGGCGATTCGACGGTCGCGTACGCGTAGCCGCCCCGAAGTGCGGCGTCTTCCAGCCAACCGTCGGCGTTCGCATGGATGCTCTTCCACGTGGCGTCTCCGCCGCCGAGCCGCGCGACCGTCGCGCCGTCTTGGGGCGTGCCGAGCGACCCGTCGACAATCTTCGCGAGCACCGCGTCCGCGGGAACGGGAAGCCTCCCTCCCCGGGCGACGCCCCCGATGGCGACAGCATCGACGATCGGAATCGGGGCGCCCACGAACAACGTCGAAAGAAGGGCAGCGCACAACATGGTTTGGAGTTTGGCACGGCTAGACTGGGATCCATGGGATCGATCGCATGTCTCCTTGCCTGCGCTTGCGCCGTTGCCCCAGCGCAGACGCCGATTCAGGCCGGCGAAGCAAAAGTCGCGGCGCTGCTCGGGTCGCTTCGGGAAGCGAGGGGTTTCCCGGGGGCCACGGTGGGCGTCGTCACGCGGGATGGCCAGTCCTTCACGGTCTCCGTCGGAGTCTCCGACGAGCGGACGGGCCGGAAGCTCATTCCCACCGATCGGATGCTGGCCGGCAGCATCGGCAAGACCTTCCTGGGCGCCCTGGTTCTGCGCGAGGTCGAAGCCGGGCGGCTGTCCCTCGATCAGAAGGCTGCGTACTGGCTGGGTTCCCAACCGTGGTTCAAGGGCATCCCGAACGCGGGTCGCATCACGCTGGAGCAACTCATGCATCACACGAGCGGCATCCCCGAACACGTCGAAGACCCCGCGTTCGTCGCGGAGGCCGAGGCCCACCCGGATCGCGTGTGGACCACGCCCGAGCGCGTCGCGTACATCTCCGGGCGTCCACCCCTGGCGCCACCCGGCGAGCGGTTCTCGTACGCGGACACCAACTACATCCTCCTCGGCGAGATCTACCAAGAAGAGACCGGTCGCGAGTTCTACGGCGATGCCCGGGCCTTGCTCCGGTCGCTCCATCTGGAGGGGATCATCCCTTCAGACCGCCGCCGGCTCGAGCGCCTGATCCCCGGCCACGCGCGCCCGATTCCGCCGTTCTCCCAGCAGGGCCCCACCCTCGTCGATGGGGTCTGTCGGCTCAACCCGCAGTTGGAGTGGACCGGCGGTGGGTTCGCCTCGACCGCCCTCGACTTGGCGCGATGGGCCCTCGCCTACTTCGGGGGTGACGTGGTGTCACCGGCGATGCGGGCCAAGCTCTTCGAAGGAGTGAAGGCCAACACGGGGCCGAACGAGCAGTACGGGCTCGGCGTTCAGATCCGCGAAACGAAGTGGGGCCGCAGCTATGGGCACGGCGGGTGGTTTCCCGGCTACCTCTCGGAGATGGAGTACTACCCCGATCTCGGTCTGGCGGTCGCGGTGCAGTTCAACACCGACGACGGGCGGCGAATCGGCGCCAGAACGCACGGCGTCATCGAGCAGATCGTGGGAGTGTTGGCCCCCATCCCCCCGCCCGAGCGGCAAGGGGGATGAGGGGTTTCGACTAGAACTTGTGGGCGACGTAGAGGTTGAACCGATTGTCGGTTCCGCTCGACATGCCCTTCCAGTCCGTGGTCCAGTTGATGTAGTTCAGGCCGATTTCAAGACCTGAGCCCAGGGTCCACTTGTTGTGCACGTACCAGGCGCGGTTTCGGATGCGGCCTCCAGACGCCACATCGCCATCGCGCGGATCATCGATGGTGTAGCCCACCGCGATGCGGTGGTTGGGAGACGATTTATAGCCCAGTTCGGCCCAACCGCCGCTGCTCTGGATCTCGTTCCCAGTGGTGGTGTTGACGCCTTGGCCGATTCCGCCTCGGAAGTCCGAGAGGTTCTCGCCGCTCCACCACTCGCCGCGGAGATCGCCGCCCCCACCGAGGTTGACCGAAGCGTCGACCCCGATGCCCTTGCTTTGGAACCGGGTCTCTCCGCCAACCGCGGTGGCGGTGCGCTCGGTTCCCGCCAGGCCCCAGACGCCGCCTTGGACGTTGGCGCCTTTGAACCCGAATCGGGCTTGGACGTGCGGAGCACCGGACTCCTCGCCGTCCCGGGTGCCGTTCATGTCCATGTCCTTCGCGTCGATCGCTCCCGTGAGGCCCAGGGCCACCGCAAACGTGGTGGGCTGGTTCTCAGGAGCGTAGGTGAATCGGACTTGCGGACGCCGATCACCGAGGTTGCCGGCGTTCCACATCATCGTGTCGTCGTTGGGCGAAGGGAAGAGCGGCGAGATCAGATCCCAGTCCTGTCCGATTCTCCAACTGGTCGGCCCATTCTTGAGGTCCACGTACAGGATGCGCGCCCGCGGGGTTTCCCGCGACTCGCTGCCCCCGTTTTGGAAGTCCAGCTCGATCTTGCCCGTGACGTCCCAGCCCTTGACGGCTCCCGACGGGGCCGCCAGGTTGAAACCCAACCGCGTGAGCCGAGGGTGCATCGCGAACTGCGCGTTGCCGGACCCCGCGGTGGAGTCGGACAAGACCCACTGCGGCGTTTGCGTGCCGCTGGTCTTGTGGCTGTCCGAGATCGCATCGAGGCGGACGAATCCGTACACGCCGATCTTCTCGCCCGTCGACGGCGCCACGGGAGTTTGGGGCTTCGCCCCGCTCCCGTTCGCGGCTTTGAGCGCGGCGATCTCCGCCTGTTGGCTCATCACGAGCCGACGGAGTTCGTCCATCTGTTGCTGCATGTCGCCGCCCTTCAGCTCGAGCACTTTGTACGAGAGCTCCCACGTGGCGTCGATGGTGTTGCCATCAGCCTCGGCATAGGGGTAGATGAAGTAGTTCCGCGGCCCCTGCTTTTGCGGGGGAGCCAGCACGAGATCGCGTCCTCGCGACATGGCCACGGCGCTTCGCTCGAGGATCAAGTTGCCGAACATGTGAGCGCTCGTCCTCGAATCGCCGCTGTCCTTCCAACGACGGCCGTCCGACGCGTCGACGGGCAGCCATCGGTTGTTCTGGTCCTGGAACCAGGTCCAACAGTGGTAGCCGCCGATCTTGCCCTCCATGGGCAGCGGATTGGCGACGGGCACGCCGGCGATCGGAAACCCATATTCGAGATAGGCGGGAATCCCTTCGCTGCGCGCGAGTGAAATGAGGTAGCTGTGCAGGTCGGAGCAGTTCCCCTTCTTGTAGTCGCAGACGAAGGGGACGTCCCCATCGCCCAATTGGGGCGACTCCTTCTTGTAGTCGTACTCCATCGTGGCGACCACGTGGTCGAACTCCGCGCGCACTTTGTCGATCGCGCTGACTTGGCCACTGGTGACCTCGTTGGCGATCGTTCCGAACCGGCCCCCGACGGGAACCTTGGCGTCCGGCTCCAAGAAGGCGACCGCCTTCGACGCATCGACTTGGCCGGGAGCGCTGCCCGCAAGAATGGCCGCTTCCGTCCGCTGGACCGTGAATGCGACCTCGACGGTAAACGGCGCCTTCGCTCCGTCGGCGTGCACGTAGACCATGCGGTTGTTGAACTTGGGCTCTTGGGTGATCCGGTGCGCGGTCGGACTCGTCACCACCACGTCGGACACGTGCTGGAACGCGTTGTCCGAGGGGAGGGGAAGCCACAAATCGAGCGCGCGCGCGCCGTTCGGGATCTTGGGGACCACCGCTTTGTAAGTGAACCGGGTGGTGAGGGTCTTGGGCCCGTCGACCGGAGTCGGGGCGGTTTGGGCCAGCGGGCACGCCGCTAGCGCGAGGACGAGATTCAAGAGGTGACGAGCCATCGGGCGCACCTCCGGGTTGTCGTTTGCATGATGTCTCCTTGATATGAGAGCGAGCGTTTCCGCAAGCCTCTCGCAATTATAATGGGATGAGGCAGAACGTGGTGCCCGGCCACCCCTGAACGGAATGAACTCCCTCGAACGCACCCTCCTATTTCTTCGCGGAGAAACCGTGGACCGTGTGCCGTTTCACCCGATCGTCATGCGGTTTGCCGCACTCCACGCAGGGGTCCCGTACAGGGCCTTCTGCCTCGATCCGGAGGCCCATGTCGAGGCCATGGCACGGACTGCCGCCGACTTCGGAATGGACTGGGTCAACGTCATGTCCGATCCCTATGCGGAGGTCGAGGCGTTTGGCATGGAGGTGCGGTATCCCGAAAACGGACTGCCGCATGAAACGGGCCCGCTCGCAGCAACTGCAGCGGAGGTGGAGACCCTTCGCGCGCCTCAGGACCTCACCCACCCTCGGCTGGACGGGCGGATTTGTCAGATCGAGCGCTTTGCCCGTCGCTTCGGCGACCAGCAGTTCATCGTGGGATGGGTGGAGGGACCCTTCGCGGTGTACTCGTTGTGGCGGGGTTTGGCGGACGCGTGTATGGACCTGTACGACGATCCCGCGGCCGTCGGGCGGGGCGTGGAGATCGCAGTCGCCTTCGCCAAGCGGTTTGCGGAGGCGCAGGTGCGGGCCGGAGCCCACGCGATCGGGATGGGGGATGCCGCGTGCTCCCAAATCGGCCCCGAGCAGTACCGCGAGTTCTTCCTCGAAGGGGAGAAAGAGATCGTGGCCCACGTGCACTCGCTCGGGGCGCTGGCGAAGCTGCACATTTGCGGGAACACCTCCCGGCTGCTGCCCGACATGATCGACACTGGGGCCGACATCGTCGATGTGGATCATCTCGCCGGCTCGATGGCCCCCCACGCGGCGTTGTTGGCGCCACACCAGGTGTTCTGCGGCTCTTCCGATCCGGTCGGTGTCGTGCGCGACGCGACACCGGAGGCGGTGTTCGCCTCCGCGCGGCGGTGCCGTGAGGAGGCCGGGGAACGCGCGATCGTCTCCGCGGGGTGCGAGATTCCGCCCGACACCAGCGACGCGAACGTCCGCGCCCTGGCGCGCGCGGCGGCCCTTTGATTGGGAAGGGACCCGGGCGGGTGTGTCGAACTCCAACGGCATGTTGAGCCGCCGTGCCTTTCTGGGGTCCGCGATCGCCGCCGGAGCGTTTCGCGACGACACCCTCGACCTTGTCGCCAAACTCGTCAGCAAAGCCGACGGCGTGCCCGAATTGTGTGCCGAGGACGAGGATTTCTGGATCCAGATTCAGCAGGCGTTCACCCTCGACCGCAACTTCGCGAACTTCAACAACGGGGGCGTCTGCCCGTCCCCGCGGGTGGTGCTCGAGGCGCTCGAACGGCAGTTGGAGTACTCCAACCAGGGGCCGAGCTACCTGATGTGGCGGCACCTGGAGCCTGAAATCGAGTCGGTCCGACGTCGGTTGGCCGCGGTGTTCGGATGCGACCCCGAAGAGATGGCCATCACCCGGAACGCGTCCGAGGCGCTGGAGATCTGCCTCCTCGGGTTCGACCTCGAGCCCGGGGACGAAGTGCTCACCAGCGACCTGGACTACCCGCGCATGGTCACCACGATCAAGCAGCGCGAGCGACGCGATGGAATCAAGCTCGTGCAGGTCGAGGTGCCACCCGTCGTGCGGTCCACCTCGGAGATCGTGAAGCGGTTCGAGCAAGGAATCACCCCCCGGACGAGACTGATCTTGGTGTCGCAGGTGGTCTTCCTCAACGGACAGATCAACCCGGTGCGCGAAGTCTGCCTGTTGGGTCGCAAGCGCGGCATCCCCGTCATCGTCGATGGCGCGCACGCGTTCGCCCAGTTCCCGTTCACGCGCGACGGGCTGCAGTGCGACTACTACGGGTGCTCGCTGCATAAGTGGCTGATGGCCCCCATCGGCACCGGCTTCCTCTCCGTGAGGAAGGAGAAGATCGCGGGCCTGTGGCCGATGATGGCCGCGGCGGAGGAGCAGACGGAGAACATCCGCAAGTTCGAGGAGATCGGGACGCATCCCGCCGCGAACCACAACGCGATCGCGGAGGCGCTGACCTTCCACGAGCTGATCGGAGTCGAGCGCAAGGCCGCGCGCCTGCGGGCCCTGCGGTCCCGATGGACGCGGGTCCTCGCCGACGAGCCCAAGGTGCGCTTCCACACCAACCTCCAGCCAGCGCACTCGTGCGGCCTGACCACCGTCGAGGTGGTGGGGATCGAGCCCGGGGACCTCGCAGGTTGGTTGCTCGATAAGCACGGGGTGTTCGTCACCGGCATCAACCACCCGAGCTTCAAGGGCATCCGCGTGACCCCGAACGTCTACACCACGTTCGAAGAGATCGACCGCTTCGCCGCGGCCATGCGCATCGCCGCGCGGGAGGGGATCGCGTGATCCTCGCGGCACTCGCCGGACTCGTCCTCGCCCCGCGGTGGGAGCTGGTGGTGCTCGGTGTCGCCCAGGATGCGGGCATGCCCCACTTGGGCTGCATGAAGGGCGCGTGCAAAGAGGTCCACGACGGGTTGCGGAAGCCGGAGAAGGTCGCTTGCCTCGGCCTGATCGACCGCACGACCGGCACGAACTACCTCTTCGACGCGACCCCCGACATGTCGGAACAACTCTACGCCCTCAATGGCGGACACCCGCCCGACGGCGTGTTCCTGACGCACGCCCACCTCGGACACTACACGGGCTTGATGTACTTCGGCCGGGAGTCGATCGGCGCGAAGAAAGTGCCGGTATGGGGCACCGAGCGGATGCGGAAGTTCCTGGCGGACAACGGGCCATGGAGTCTGCTGGTGACCCTCGGGAACATCGACCTGAACCCCTTGGTGCCCGACGAGGGCGTCGCGCTTCCCGGTGGGGTCACGGTGACACCCTTCCTCGTGCCGCATCGCGACGAGTTCACGGACACCGTGGGCTTTCGCATCGACGGTCCCAACCGAAAGGCCGTGTTCATTCCCGACATCGATCAGTGGGAGCGATGGAACCGCTCGATCCGAGACCTTGCGGACAAGGTGGATCTGCTGTTCGTGGACGGCACGTTCGGCGAGCCCGCCGAGATCGGGCGCAACCTCGCGGAAATCCCGCACCCGATGGTGCCGCACACGCGCGAACTCCTGCGCGGAGCCCGCGCCAAGCTATGGTTCATCCATCTCAACCACACCAACGCCGAGCGCGACGCGCCCGACGCGGTGAAGGAAGGCATGCGCTTCGAGTTATGACTTTGGCAATTCGTGGAACCGCAGGGCGCTCGGCCGCGCGACGTCGTGGAAGATCGTCTGGTGCGCGGTGACCATGCGCGTCCCCGTCGTCACCGGCTCCCCCGTGTTGAGGTTCCTGGCGTAGTTCGGGAACATCGCGCTGGTCACGATCACGCCGATGCGGTGTCCCGGCTTGAAGGCGTGGGCGGTGTCCCACAGGTCCAACGTCAACGAGTAGAGGTGCCCGGGTTCGAGCAACTCGGGGCGGTCCATGTTGTGCCGATACTGAGCACGCAGTTTCCCCGGCATCCCGACCAACCGCATGACGCCCTTCTCGTCGAAGTCCACCAGCATCGCAAAGAAGTCGGTGTCCACGACGTCGGTCTTGAAGTAGAGGTCCACCGAAAGCGGCCCTCCGACGAGTGTCTCCTCCTTGAGGGGCTCGGTCTTGAAGAGCGCGTAGTCGTCCTTGGTGCGAGCCTCCAACACGGTGCTTCCGCCGCCCGTACCGATCTCCAGCGTGTCCTGGAGCTTGAAGTCCGAGGGGTCGTAGGTGTAGGTGGTGGGCTTTGGCATGCCCTGCTTCTGTTCGCTCAGGAGGCCGTCGGCGGCGAAGTACAGGGTCGTCTCCGGCGCCTCCTTGGGCGGCCAGTCGGCGAACGTGCGCCACTCGTTGTCGCCGGTCACGAAGATCTTCACCTTCGGCAGGGCGTCGAGAACGGGCTTGTCCTTGAGCCATCGGTCGAACCACCGCAGGTAGACGGAGTTCAGCTCGAGGATGGCCCCGGGCCCATAGTCGACGTCGCCCATGCTGGACGTCGTGTTGAACAGGTGCGTCCACGGGCCGTAGATCAGGTACTGGTTGGGCTTGTGCAAGGCGCGCATCCGCTCCCAGTTGGTCTTCGTGCCGATGCCGTCCCCATCCCACCATCCGCTGATCATCAGGGCGGGGATGTCCACGTTCTTGAGGTCGCTTTGGAAGTTGCCCGGGGCGAACGCCTTGTTGGTCGTGCGGGTCCACCAATCGTCCACGAAGGGCACGTCGTAGCCGAGCACGGCGTCGTCGGCCTTCGTGATCGGCAGGCTGAGGAGGCCGCTGAAGTGGGTGACGGGAGCGAACGCCCCACCGACCCCTTCTTGGCCCTGCACCACCCGGGCCCACCAGATCGAGCCGAAGAGGAACGGGATTCCGTGGTCCCACGGGATGTTGTAGAACATGTCGGGCGGAGACACTTGCGGCACGATGCACTTGAGCGCGGGCGGCTTCTCGACCGCGGCCTGCCACTGCACCATGCCGAGGTACGAGCCCCCGATCATGCCGACCTTGCCGTCGCTCCAAGGCTGCTTCGAGATCCACTCGATCGTGTCGAAACCGTCCGCGCGCTCGGGCATGAACGGGTTCCAGTCGCCCTTGCTGTCGCCGCGCCCGCGCACGTCCTGCGCGATGAAAACGTAGCCGCGCTTGGCCCACCATTCGGCCTCGATCGCGGACGCCGCCCGCCCGTAGGGCGAGCGGACGAGGATCGCGGGGTACTTGCCTTCGGCCGTCGGGCGTGCCATGTCCGCGGCGAGCTCCACCCCGTCGCGCACGGGAATCTTCACCCCGCGCTCGACCTTGGCGGTGAACGTGGGCTGGCTGAGCTCGGGCATCTTGGTCGTCGGGTCCACAAACAAGGCCTCGTACCCCTTGGCGCCCACGTCGAGGCGCTGCGTCGGGACGAGCCAGCCCACGACCTCCTTCTTCGGGTTCAGAAAGACGTCGATCTCGACGTTGGGGAGCTTGACGCGGTAGGCGTCGATCACCTCGGCCTTGCCGCCGACCTCGATGCTCTTCGTGGCGAGGCGCACGATCTCGAAGGGCATCTCGGCAAGGGCTTCGGGGAGGAAGGTGGAGACCTTCTGGGAAGGGGGGCCATCCGGATTGAACTGCCCGATGGCCGTCGAGAGAATCCACGGATGGTAGTTCGAGAACACCGCGCTGGGAGGGGTGAACTTGCCCTCGGTCGTCTTGTCGTTGACCGTGACCCGGGTCTTGCCGTCCGCTCCCGTGAGGACGGCCTTCTGCGGGCCGGCCTCCTGCTCGAGTCGGAACTCGACCAGCTTGCCGTCGACGAACCGGCCGGTCAGCACGCTGTCGATCTTCTGTGTCGCCACCGAGAGGTGTGTCTCCGAGCGGAACGTCCCGTCGGCGTGGCGCTCGTACACCGTGGTGGCGATCTGGGACTCGGCGACACGCCACACGAGCTCCTTGGGTTGCCCCACGGCGATGGCCGCAAGCAGGGTCGCAAGGGTTGGGAGAAGCCAGCGCAAAGACCGCATCATGGGCCCAGTCTATCCCGCCCGCGAGGACCCGTACAGTCCTCCGATGGAGGGACGTGCCGTCGTGCGGCGGACCCCGGCGTAGAATGAACGGATGATCGTCTCCTACGACAGGCCCATCAAGCTGAGCCAAGACTTCTCTCCCAAGGGCGATCAGGCCGCGGCGATCGAAGGGTTGGTCGAGGGCCTCGATTCGGGGTACCGCTTCCAGACCCTGCTGGGCGCGACCGGCACCGGCAAGACCTACACGATGGCGAGCATCATCGCCAAGTCCCAGCGTCCCGCCCTCGTGATGGCGCACAACAAGACGCTGGCCGCCCAGTTGTGCCAGGAGTTCCGCGCGTTCTTTCCCGACAACGCGGTGCACTACTTCATCAGCTACTACGACTACTATCAGCCCGAGGCGTACGTGCCCCAGTCCGACACATACATCGAGAAGGACTCGAGCACCAACGACGAGATCGACCGGCTGCGCCATGCCGCGACCCAGGCGCTGCTGGAGCGGCGCGACGTGATCGTCGTGGCTTCGGTGTCGTGCATCTACGGCTTGGGCTCGCCGAGCGAGTACGCGGAGTCGGTGATCACGTTTGAGAGCGGGCTGCCGTTCGACCTCGACGCCGCGCTGAAGAAGCTGGTGCAGATGCAGTTCGTGCGCAACGAGATGGCGTTGGAGCGCGGCACGTTCCGCGTGCGCGGCGACACGCTGGAGGTGCAGCCCAAGGACGAGGAGGTCGTGACCCGGATCGAGTTCTTCGGCGACTCGGTCGAGCGGATTCGGCTCTTCGATCCCCTCACGCAGGAAGTGCTGGACGAACCCACGAAGGTCAGCATCTTTCCCGCGACGCACTACGTGACGCCGTGGGAGCGCCTCGACGCGGTGATCGAACAGATCGAGGAGGAGCTGGAGCAGCAGTGCGCCGCGTTCACGCAGCAGAACAAGCTGCTCGAGGCGCAACGGCTTCGCCAGCGCACCGAGTTCGATCTTGAGATGATGCGGGAACTGGGCTACTGCAGCGGCATCGAGAACTACTCGCGCTACTTCGACGGGCGGGCGCCCGGCACCGCGCCGTACACGCTGCTCGACTTCCTTCCCAGCGACGCCGTGGTGTTCATCGACGAGAGCCACCAGACCCTGCCGCAGATCCGGGCGATGTACAACGGGGACCAGCAGCGCAAGTCGGTGCTCGTCGACTACGGCTTTCGTTTGCCGTCGGCGCTCGATAACCGGCCGCTCAAGTTCGAGGAGTTCCTGACCCGGGTCAAGCAGGTGATCTTCGTGAGTGCGACCCCCGGCCCGTTCGAGGCCGAGAACGAGAGCAACCGCGTCGAGCAGATCATCCGCCCGACGTACCTGCTGGACCCCGAGGTCGTGGTGCGGCCGACCAAGGGCCAGATCGACGATCTCATGGCCGAGATCCAGACGCGGGTCGCGAAGAAGCAGCGCGCGCTCGTCACGACGCTCACCAAGAAGATGGCCGAGGATTTGACCGGTTATCTACAGGATTTGGGAGTGAAGGTGCAATACATTCACTCCAACGTGCATTCCTTGGAGCGCCCGGAGATTCTCCGCGATCTAAGACTGGGCGTCTACGACGTGATCGTGGGCGTGAACCTCTTGCGCGAGGGCCTCGACCTGCCGGAGGTCACGCTCGTCGCGATCCTGGACGCGGACAAGGAGGGCTTTCTTCGATCCGAGACGTCGCTGGTGCAGACCATTGGACGGGCCGCGCGCAACGTGGACGGGACCGTGATCCTCTATGCCGATCAGATGACCGGTTCAATGGAGCGGGCGATCGACGAGACGAACCGCCGCCGCGCGATCCAAGCCGCGTACAACGAGGAGCACGGTGTGGCTCCGGAGACGGTGAAGAAGGTCGTCCGCGAGACCGTGCGCTCCTACGACGCCGTGGCCGAGGTCGTGGCGCAGTACGGAGAGGGCATCGTCGATCCCGACAACCCCATCCGCCTCGAGGATCTGCCTCTGCTGGTCAACGCGATGGAGCAGGAGATGAAAGACCTCGCCAAGGCGATGGAGTTCGAGAAGGCGGCCGCCCTCCGCGACGAGATCGCCGCCTTGCGCAAAAACCTCGGGGCCGTCGACGGCAAGTTGGGCGTGAGTTCGAAGAGGAAGCTTCCCGGCCGGCACGGCCGGGAGCGCTGATCGTTGGTCGTTTGTCGGGGAGAGCCGTCGACAAACGACCAACGATAGACGACTAGCGGGCGCTTACGAAGTCGCCTGCTTATTGATCGGGACCTTGCGACCCACGACGCCCGGCGCCTTCGGCACCAACACGGTGAGCACGCCGTGCTCGTAGGATGCCTCGACCTTCTCGCGATCGACCGGAATGTCGATGGTGAACGAGCGCTGGAAGGAACCGTAGCTCCGCTCGATTCGAACGTAGTCCTCGCGATTCTCTTCCTTGGCGAACTCTCGCTCGCCTCGAATCGTGAGGACGTCGCCGACGAGCTCCACCTCGATCTTCTCCTCGTCCATGCCGGGCAGTTCGGCGACGAACTTCAGCGCCTCGGCCGTCTCCTTGATGTCCACAGCGGGCATCCAGGTGCCGCGCACTTCGTCGGACGCCCCGCCAAACATCTCGTCCATCATCTTGCCGAAGCGGTCGATGTCGCGAAGGCGTGCAAAGGGTGTGTAGCGGGTAATCATCGTTCTCAATTGACCTCCATTTTCGCCACTTGAGTGTGGCTATATCATATAACAACCCTATTATGCGCTCAAGTTCCAAGAATCTCAAGATTTTCTGACGGGCACGGGTAGTGTTGGCTGGTGTTCACGATCGATCGGATCGAGATTTTGCTCCTGATCGCCGCGGTGGTGTCGATTCTCGCGCGCCGCGTGCGGTTGCCCTACACGATCGGTCTGGTTCTCACGGGAGGGGCGATGGCGGTCTTCCAGTGGGACTCGGGGATCCGGGTCACGAAGGAGCTGATCTTCACCCTCTTCCTGCCGCCTCTGATCTTCGAGGCGGCGCTGGCCATTCGCTGGGGCGAGTTGAAGCGGGACATCGCGCCCTTGGCGGCGATGGCCACCGTCGGGGTTTTGTTGGCGAGTCTGTGCGTGTTCGCGGGCATGCACTACGCGCTCGGCTGGGATTGGCGTCCCGCGCTGATGTTCGGCGTCCTCATTTCGGCGACCGATCCCGTTTCGGTCATCGCGATGATGAAGGAGGCGAACGTCCAGGGGCGGTTGAAGCTGCTGGTCGAGGGCGAGAGTCTGCTCAACGACGGCGCCGCCGCGGCATTCTTCGCCGTCGCGTTGGTGGCGGTCACAGGAGAGGCTCCCACGGCGGTCGAGGCGGCCGGCTCGTTCTTGGTCACGGCTGGCGGAGGCATCGCGGTGGGCGCGCTCGTGGGCGGAGCATGCCTGCTGCTGATGGGCCGGACAACCGACCACCTGGTGGAGGTGACCATCACCACGGTGGCGGCGTTCGGAGCGTTCCTTGGCGCGGAGCACCTCCACCTTTCGGGGGTGCTGGCCACGCTCGTCTCGGGGCTGATTCTCGGGAATTGGGGACCGCTCAAGGCGCTCACGGCCCGAGGGCGGGACGATGCCGAGACGTTCTGGGAGTTTGCGGCGTTCGTGGCCAACTCGCTGGTGTTCCTTCTGATGGGGACGCGTTTGGCGCAACCCGATTACGCGCTGGTTTGGGTCGCCTCCTTGTCGGGCATCGGATTCGTGCTCTTGGGGCGCGCGGTCTCCGTCTACGCGGTCTGCGCGCTCTTCGCCCGCACGGGCAAACGGGTGCGGGGCCTGCACCAGCACATCCTCTTTTGGGGCGGGTTGCGCGGTGCGCTCGCCCTCGCGCTGGCCCTCGCGCTGCCCGAGTCCCTGCCGGGGCGGCACGAAGTGGTGACGGTGGCGTTCGCCGTGGTCGCGTTCTCGGTGGTCGTGCAGGGGTTGACGGTGAAGCCCCTGCTCGCGCGCATTCCCGCCGACCAGTGCGATTAGCCTCTGTCGAGGGCCCGACAAACGTACAATGAAGGCATGTTTGCGCTTTTCGCGGCGATGTTCGCGCTCTCCGGCCTCCAGAACCCGAGCCTGGACCAACGTGTGGCTTCGGTTCTCCCGACCGCCGCGGAAGACGCTTGGTTGAAGATTCCGTGGCGCGTCGACCTGATGCAGGCGCGGCGCGAGGCGGCGGAACTGCACAAGCCGCTCTTCCTCTGGACGATGAACGGCCACCCGCTCGGCACCACGTGAACCAAGGGGCAGATCGGCCGTGCGTCGATCTTCAGCCAACCCGAAGTGATCGAGCGACTCCGGCGCGATTTCGTGCCGGTGGCGGGGAACCTTCGCGAACTGCAGGGGCCCGACACCCCGGTCGCGCACTGGTTCGTGGCCATGGCCCGGAAGCTCAACTACCACGTGGACATGGGCGAGGAGGCCGAGGGCTACTACGTGTTCGGGCCCGACGGGGCGCCGTTCGCCTTCACCGACTGGCAATCCGCCGAGAAAGTGGTCGAAACTCTGGACGAAGGACTGTCGGCATCGCGCAAGCACCCTTCGGCGAATCCCGATTTCGGTGGTCCGTCCCCTCGACCGAAGCCGCCCGCCGAAACCGGGACGTCGGTGCTTCGCTCCTACGCCCGCATCCGACCGGTGCCGGAGGGGGCGAACCCCATCAACCGAAGCATCGGACGCGACCACATTTGGGTGTATCCGGAAGAGATCGCCGCTCTCTCCGCCCACCAAGTCGGCGATGCGTTCGATCTGCCCGCGACCTTTGCCGCGCGCCTCGCCCGCTTTCACTTGATCGACAACGTGCGTGGGGAGCCCGACATGTGGCTGCCGGAAGAGGTGCGCAAAGCCTCGTTCCAGGTGCATGTGCTCGCCCGGGAAGGTTCGGTGCTGCGTTTCGGACTCGAGGGGGAGTTTGCGCAACAGAACGCCGCGGGGAATCGCGGGCAGAGCGGAACGCTCGCGGCCGAGTTCGCCATCGACACCGCCGCGCGGAGGATCGTGCGGTTTCGAGGGTACAGCGAAGGGATCGCCTGGGGCTCGGCGATCGGGACGAAGTGCACCGAACTCGCACCGCCGGGCAAATACCCGTTGATCATCGCACTGGTGGAGACGGACGATCCGGTCGCGCAACTGGTGCCGCCGCAAGCCGCCTCTCTCGCAGGAGAGTATCGCAAGCCTCGGATCGGGAGTCGCTGAACGTCTTGGCACGCCCGTCGAGCGGTCGTGGGACTCAATGGGGCACGCAGATGGAATTCAGGGTTCGGGAGAGCCGAGCGATCGCCAGTGGGCCAACGCCTCCGAGCACGTCGGGCACAGGGACCATTCGGACATTTCGGGGTCGTTGGGGCGGGTTCCTGGACTCACCCACTCCTCCCCCATCTGGGTGAATAGGCACACCGAGCACGTGGGAATCCGGCGGCCTGGCCGCGGGGTCGGACGTTCGGCCATGGCCGACTCTTCCAGCAGGACCCCCTGGTAACGCAGCACGCCGTCGTCCAGGGCCTCGATCTCCAACTCCATCAGCCGCACCCGATCGGCGGAGTCGCAACGAAAAGGGACGATGACCGTCCGCTTGGTTCTCCGTACGCCGGCTGCGATTTCGCGATAGAGCTGGACGAGGGTCGGGTCGCCAAAGAAGCGGTAGAGCTCTTCGCCGATCACGCTCTCCGGCAGGTGCGGCGCCCCGTTTTCGATGGCGAACTGGCACCAGTTGGGATCGACCTGCAATATGCGGTCGTCGGCGTCGACGAGGTAGGTGTACCGTGTTTCCGGATGGTCTTCCACTACAGGTCGGCCTTCTTGACCCCTAACTGAACGGCTTGGATCGGGTTCCCGTCGGGATCCCGAAAGGTGAGCGAAGTGCCTTGGGGAAGCTCGTAGTAGTCCGCATCGACGTCGGCGCCGGCGGCGACGAGCTTCTCGCGCAACGCCTTCACGTCCGGGGTTCGAACACCGACGACCCATCCCTTCTTGGCCACCGCATACGGGGCGGACGCCCCTTCGAGGGGAGGGTGCAGGCCCAGCGCCCCGCCCTCCAGCTCGAAGTGCGACCAGTACGGACTCACGACCGCGGGCTTCAGCCCGAGCACGTCGCGGTAGAAGGCCACCGAGCGATCCATGTCGGATGTCTGGCACCACGTGGTCTCAAACCCCGCGATCACCGAAGCCCGCCTCTCTTTTGCGCCTTGAGAAACGCCTCCAACTTGTCGAGTTCGGCCTTGGTGGCGCGGGGCGCCCCTTTGCGAACCATCTCCATGAAGTGCGCGATCTCTTCGGGTTCCATCGGATGCCCGATGTTGCCGCCCTTCTCGCCGGGGCGGATCGAGTTGAGGATCATCTTGCCGTCCGCGTCGAGCATCGCGGTGAACGGCAATCCGGCTTTGTCTCCCCCAAGGTCGGCCATCAGCTTGGCCCCTCCTGGGTTCTCGGTAGCCTTCTTGTCCCCGCTTTCCAAGACGGTGACATACACTCGTACGAAGTATCGATCGAAAAACGGTTTGAACTGCTCCTGGTTCAAAACGGCATCCAGCCGTTTGCACCACCCTCACCACGAGGCGTGGAAGATGACGAAAAGGCTCTTCTTCTGGGCGCGGGCCTCTTGCTTGGCCGCCGCAAGGAGAACGTCCGTGCTCTTGGGCTTGGAAGGCGTCTGGCTCATCGCGCTTCCCACAAGGACCAGCAACACGGCGAGCGTGGAGAGTGGGCGGATCTTCATGGCCCCATTTTAGGCGACTTCGGTCCATAATGGGCACCATGTTTCGCCTGATCCTTGCGATCGTCGCGGCTGCGAGCCTGTTTGCTGCCGTTTCGGCGCAGAAGGCACCCACCGCGGACCGCATGGACGAGGTGATTCACAAGCTCGAAGCGTCCCGAAGATCCCAGGCGAAGATGCTGTTGGCCCGGGCGTCGGGCACGGGGCGGAGTGTGCTCCGATCGGCGCTCGTGGCCGCAGGGAAGATCCCGCCGCAGCCGACCAAACCCGCCTTGTGGTCGGACAAGAAGGCCCTGCAACTCACTTACGCCCAGTTGGGCAAGTCGCAACGAGACCTGTTCGCGAGCGTGCACGCGGCGATGTCGAAGTCGGATCAGGCGCTGCTCGTCGAGATGCTTCGGGTGCGTGCGGCGCTCCCTCGGAAGTGACCCGGATCCGCCCTTGGGGGAAACAGCCCTTCCGTCGGGATTGGCGACCTTGCTAGAATCGTTGCTTGGAGGGTTTCCAACCAATGAGTTTTCCCACGCGCGGCTTGGTGCCGCTGATCGTCGCCGTCCTCATGCCCGCCGTCTGGGCGCAAACGTCGCCCCCGACGGAGCCGCCACCCCAACGCGAGGCCCCCAAGGAGCAGCGGCAGACGTCGAAGCCCGGTGAACCGAAGCCGTACAAAGAGGTCGTCACGGCCGAAGCCAAGACCCAAACCGGTCTGTTCGCCGTTCACCGCATTGGGGACAAAGTGCTCTTCGAAATCCCCAAGCAGGCTCTGGGAGCCGAAATGCTCTGGACGACGGAGATCGCCGAGAGCCCGCTGGGCGGATTCGGCGGAACCCAACTGGGAGACAACGTCGTGCGCTGGACGCGCCGCGAGAACAAGATCTTCCTCCGCAAAGTCAGCCACAGCATCCGAGCCGCCGACGACGCCGCGATCAAGATCGCCGTCGCAGCCGCCTCCGTCGAGCCGATCATCGCGGCGTTCGACGTCGAGGCCGAGGGAGAGGGCGGATCGGCCGTGATCGACGTCACGAAGTTCTTCACGAGCGACCCCCAGGACTTTTCCGCCAAGCGCGCGGTCAACGGTGGGAACGTGGACGCCTCCCGCTCGTACATCGACTCGGTCAAGGCTTTCCCCACGAACATCGAGACCCGCTCGCTGCTCACCTTCAACGCCGCGCCGCCCGCCGCACCTAGCCCGTTTGGCGGACGGGGCGCGGGAGGGGCCCGCAACACGGCCTCCAGCGCGACGGCACTGGTGCACTATTCGATGGTCCTCCTCCCGGAAACGCCGATGCACCCGCGCGAATACGACTCCCGCGTGGGCTACTTCAGCGTGGGCTTCCAAGAGTACGGGGCACCCGAGAACCGGGTGATGGACAAGCGGTACATCTCGCGGTTCCGCTTGGAGAAGAAGGACCCCGCCGCGGCGGTCTCCGAGCCCGTCAAGCCGATCGTCTTCTATTTGAGCCGGGAGGTGCCCGAGAAGTGGCGCGCCCCGATGAAGCAGGGCATCGAATGGTGGAACAAGGCGTTCGAGACCGCGGGTTTCCGCAACGCGATCGTCGCCCGCGACGCGCCGACCGCAGCGGAAGATCCCAACTGGGACCCTGAGGACGCGCGCTACTCGGTCGTGCGCTGGGCGCCCACACCCACGGAGAACGCCATGGGGCCGAGCGTTCAGGACCCGCGCAGCGGGGAGACGATCTCCGCGCACATCATCGTTTGGCACAACGTGCTGAACCTCGCGCAGATGTGGTACTTCGTGCAGGCTTCGCCCAACGATCCCTCCGCCCAACGGTTGCCTCTTCCCGACGAGCTGACCGGCCGGCTGATCGAGTACGTCGTCGCCCACGAGGTCGGGCACACCCTCGGATTGCAGCACAACTTCCGGGGCTCGTCGACCTACTCGATCGCTCAACTGCGCGACCCCAAGTTCACCGAGCAGTACGGAACCGAGGCGTCCGTGATGGACTACGGGCGCTTCAACTACGTCGCCCAACCCGGCGACGGGGCTCGCCTCATTCCAACCCTCGGACCCTACGATCTCTTCGCGATCGAGTGGGGCTACAAACCGATCCTCGGCAACGCGTCCCAGGAGAAGACCGAGCTCGATAAGATTGCCGCGCGACAGGTGACGAACCCGATGCTGCGGTTCGGCGGCGGCATGCGCGAGGATCCGACCCAACAGTCGGAAGATCTCGGCGACGACGCCTTGGAAGCGACCCGGCTCGGCTTGTTGAACCTCGAGCGCGTGATGAAGTACCTCGTGGCGGCCACCACCAAACCGGGCGAGGATTACTCGTTCCTGCAGGAGGTCTACCAGCGCGTGCTGGGGCAGCGCTCGATGGAGCTGAACCACGTGACGCGCCTCGTCGGCGGCGTCGTCGAGACGAACTGGCACGCAGGCCGCGGCGGGGACGTGTTCGTGCCGGTGCCGAAGGCCCGCCAGGCCGCGGCGATCGCGTTCCTGAACGAGCATGCGTTCGCCACCCCCGAGCCGTTCCTCGATCCGGGGGTGTTGCTCAAGATCGACCCAGCCGGCTGGACCGAGCAGGTCGTGGGCACGCAGCGAGGGCTGTTGGCCTCGCTCCTTTCGGACGACCGGATCAACCGGATGACCGACAACGTGGCGATGATCGGCGATCGAGCCTATCCGATCACGGAGATGGTCGCCGACCTGCAGAACGGCATCTGGCGCGAGCTGCTGACCACGGCGCCGGTGATCGACGAGTATCGAAGAAGCCTCCAGCGGGCCTATCTCGAGATCTATCGGGGCAAGCTGGTGGGGGATGCCGCCACAACGACCGAACTGCGCGGCGTGGCCGTGTGGGCGCTCAAGGGTCTGGCGGCGACGATCGACCGAGCCCTTCCCAAGGTCAAGGACAAGCTGACGATCCTGCACCTTCAGGATTGCCGACGAACCATCGACCGCATCCTGGACCCGAACAAGGGAGGCTAGGCCGTCTCGCCTGTCGTCTATCGTTTGTCGTTTGTCGTTTGTCGTTTGTCGGGGAGAGGGGCACCCTCCGACGACAAACGATCAACGACCAACGATCAACGACCAACGACCAACGACCAACGATCAACGACCAACGATCAACGACGAAACGGCTTCGTTGGGAACATTTCGTCCTCCGTAATCTTCTGTGTTGGTAGTTATCCGCCCCGCGGAACGGAAGGGCCCCCGAACCGGGGGCGGGGAGGATGCGATGAAACTGAAGAACAGCACCTTGGCGACGCTCGCCGTCGCCGCTTTCGTCTTAGGCGCGGGCCCCCGGGCTTTCGCCTCGCCGTGGCAAGAGCCGCAACAGTCCGGTACGACCGTCAAGGCCGATGGGTCGCGAATCGAGGTCAAGGAGACCAAGAACGGGGACGGGACCACCACCCGGACCGAGTCCGAGTACGACAAGAAGGGCACCCTGCGCAAGCAGAGCTCGAAGACCGTGAACGCCAAGGGCGAAACCGTCGAGGAGACGGAGTTCGAACGCGACGCGAAGGGCAAGACGACCGAGACCCACACGAAAGGGGACTCCTCCAGCACCCGCGAGGAGTACACCGACAAGAACGGCACCAAACAGGTCAAGGAAACCGACCGCGAGAAGGGAAAGGTCGTGCGCGAAAAGACCACGACGACGGACGCCAATGGCAACTACGAGGAGGAGGAGACCGATAAGAAAGCCAAGACGAAGCGCGTCTCCAAGGGGACTTCGAAGGACGGAAAGAAGGTCACCGAAGATAAGACCGAGGTGAAGGCGAACGGGACCTCCACCCGCACGAAGACCGAGTACTACCCGGACGGCAAGCCCAAGAAGGTGGACGACGTCTCGCCCGACGGGCGCAAGACCACGAGTTCGACCGAGTACGACAAGGACGGCAAGCCCAAGAAGAAGACCGAGTACGACGGCCAAGGCCGCAAGAGCTCCGAGACCGAGTACGGTCCCGATGGCAAGCCCGTCAAGAAAACCGACTACGACCCATCGGGCAGGCCCACCTCCACAGAGGAGACCGACAAGGACGGAACGCATCGCAAGACGGAGTACAAGAACGGCCACAAGGTGCGCGAGATCGAGGAGCACCCGGACGGAAGCCGCACCGAGACCGAGTACAAGAACGGCAAGCCGGTGAAGACGACCAAGTTCGACAAGAACGGCAAGCCGATGGCTTCGCTCGGTGCGAACAGCGGCACGTTGACCGGCGTCGTGGTCGCGGTGCCCGACCAGGTCGTCGCAGGGGCGCCGATGGTGTTCTCCGCCGCGACCCTCTCGGGAAACGTGATCGCCCCTGACGCCGTCCAGGTCACCGATGGGCAAGGGCAGGCCCTTCCCGTGACGCGTCGAGACGACGGCTCGTGGGTCGCCGAGGTGCCTTCAGGGTCCTCGACCGCGCATGTCCGCATCGGCGACGTACTCGTCTCGGCGCTGGTGGTCGGTGCGGGAACCCTGATCGACGGCAAGCCCTCGATCCGCAACGCGCCGAAGTACGCGCTGCCCGGCAGCGTCGTTTCTCTCGGCGGCTCGTTCGGCCCTTCGAACCCGGTGGTCAAAGTCAACGACCGGGTCGTCCCGGTCCTGGCTTCGTCGCCCGCGTCGATCAAGTTCGCGGTGCCGGCAGACGTGACACCCGGCTCGGCCTCGATCGTGGTGGAGGCGGACGGGATCGCAAGCGCGCCCGCGACGCTTCAAACCCTCGCGATCGCTTGGGACGCCGCGCCGACGACGCTCGTGCTTGGGCAAGCCGCCCGGCGCAACCTGCGGGTGATCGGGACCACCGAGCCGGTCGCCGTGATGATCGAGGACCCTTCGGACGACGCGGCCACGATCCGTTCGCGCGGCGTGAAGCGGTCCACCGGAGGCGCGACGAACGTCGTCGCGATCGAACTCGTCGCCACGCGGATCGGCGCTTACTCGGTCCAAGCGACGCTTGCCGACGGCGAGAGCGC
This sequence comes from Fimbriimonadaceae bacterium, assembly GCA_023957775.1. Classification (NCBI taxonomy): domain Bacteria; kingdom Bacillati; phylum Armatimonadota; class Fimbriimonadia; order Fimbriimonadales; family Fimbriimonadaceae; species Fimbriimonadaceae bacterium. Next base: position 106,052 of record JAMLGR010000012.1, read on the forward strand.
CGTCCAGAAAGATCGCGGCAACGCGGAGGCGGCCCGAGCCGACGCTGCGGGCTGGCGCGAGTCGGCGAAGGGCGAGACCAACGCCGAGCGCGCGCAGCAGAAGCGGAACGCCGCCGCGAACGCCTACCACGCCGCCGAGGACTGGGACGCCGCCGCCAAGGCGCGCGAGGCCGGAGATCTCGAGAAGGCGCAAGCCCTCGAAGAGGCCGCCCGCCACCGGGAAGACGCCGCGCGGGCTTGGGGCAGCAGCGGAGACGCCGACGCGGCCGCAAAGTCGGAGAAAGCCGCCAAGGAGTTGGACGGCCGGTAATCTCTGATCGTTGGTCGTTTATCGTCTATCGTTCATCGTCTGCACGACAAACGACAAACGACAAACGACCAACGATCAACGCTCCCCATGCCCCGCCAAGTCCACGAACACGTCGCCAAAAAGCTCAAGGGCCTCTCCGCCCAGCCGGGCTGCTACGTGTTCCGCGACGAGAAGGGCGAGGTGCTCTACGTGGGCAAGGCCCTCGTGCTGAAGAACCGGGTGCGAAGCTACTTCCAGGCCTCCACCCGGCACAGCACGCGCATCGCGCGGATGGTCGCGCGCGTGCGGGACATCGAAACGTTCGTCGTGGACTCGGAACTCGAGGCCCTCGTGCTCGAGTGCAACCTCATCAAGCGCCACCGCCCGCCCTACAACGTGCGCCTGCGCGACGACAAGAGCTACCCCTACATCACCATCACCAACGAGAAGTTCCCGCGCGTCCTGTTCACCCGGCGGGTCCGGAAGGACGGGGCGCGCTACTTCGGACCCTACACCAGCGCGTGGGCGGTGCGCGAGACGCTCCAAATCCTCCACAAGGTGTTCCCGCTGATCCCCTGCGGCAAGAGCTGGAGCGGCCGAGCCGAACAACGGCCGTGCCTCTACCATCACCTGGGCCAGTGCTTCGCCCCGTGCGCCGGCCTCGCGGACCGCGACGCGTACAAGGCCGTCGTCAAGCAGGTGGAGCAGTTTCTTTCCGGCAAAGAGGAGGGGCTGCTCAAAGGGATGCGCACGGAGATGGGCGAAGCGGCCGACGCCCTCGACTTCGAGCGGGCGGCCAAGATCCGGGACCAGATCGCCTCGCTGGAATCGATCCTTCAGCGCCAGAAGGTGCTCTCCACCAACCAGGTGGACCAGGACGTGATCGCCGTCGTGAAGGACGAGCGCGGTTCCGCAATCCAGATGCTCTACGTCCGCAGCGGCAAACTGATCGGCCAGCGCCAGTTCTATCTCGACGGGAGCAGCGAGGCCGCGCCCGGCGAGGCCGTGCAGGAGTTTGTCAAGCAGTACTACTCCGATGCGCCCGAGGTGCCTCGCGAGGTGCTGCTTCCGGTGGAAATCGAGGAGCGCGCGATCGTGGAGCAGTGGCTGCGGTCCAAGCGGGGATCGGCGGTCAAGCTCGAAGTCCCACGGGGCGGCGGACGGTTGCGCCTCGTCGAACTGGCGGCCGACAACGCGGAACAGGCGCTGGCGGTCTTCAGCGAGGAGATCGAGCGCAAGGAGGCTTGGGCGGAGCAGGCGATGACCGAGTTGCAGGAGGCGTTGGACCTTCCTGCGCCGCCCGTCCGCGTGGAGGGGTACGACATCTCCAATATCCAAGGCACCGCGCCCGTGGGCTCGATGGTCGTCGTCGAGAGCGGCGAGCCGGCGAAGAACGAGTACCGGAGGTTCAAGATCCGCTACCACCCGGAGAGCCCGAACGACTTCGCCATGATGCACGAGGTGCTGCTGCGCCGGTTCCGGGCGTTCCTCGACAAGGACGAGAAGTTCCGCCAACTGCCCGACCTCGTGATGATCGACGGGGGCAAGGGGCAACTTTCCGCAGCGCTCAAGGCGCGCGACGACTTGGGACTCACGGTGCCGATGGTGGGCCTGGCCAAGCGCATGGAACTGGTTTACGTGCCCATCCCGATCGAAGAGGCGCAGCCGCACGAGCGGGTCTTGATCGATGAGAACGGGGTGTTGGAGTACGCCTACGACGGGCCGGACGGGGGGCGCTACGGGTATCGGGCGATCGAGCTGCCGATGCACTCCCCGGGCCTGCTGCTGCTGCGCAGACTCCGCGACGAGGCGCACCGGTTCGCCCTCACCTACCACCGAAAGGTGCGCGACAAACGGTTCACCGGATCCGCGCTCGAAGAGGTGCCCGGCGTCGGTCCTCGGCGCAAGCGGCTGCTCCTGAGGAGCTTCGGGTCCGTCGCAGCGATCCGTCGCGCGACCGTCGATGAGATCGCCGCGGTCCCCACCATGACGCGCCGTCTGGCGGAGACGGTGAAAGAGTGTCTGGGCGAATAGTCCGCTAGACGCGGGCCCTTTCGCGGTCCCGCGGATTCACCACCGCGGTGTCGGGCTTATGGATCTCGCCCTTGCCCCGCTCGATCGCGGTCATGACCTTGCCGACGACCCCTTCGAGCTGCGTCAGCATGTCGTAGGCGTACTTGTCGGCGCCGCGCCGCATCTGCACCGCGTCCCGGTCCGCGCTGTTCCGAATCTCTTCGGCTTGGGCCTTGGCCAGTTTGAGGACCTCGCTCTCGGCCACCATGCGCTCTTGCTGGGAGCGGCCTGCTTCCACGATGCGTTCGGCCTCGTGCTTCGCTTCCTGGAGGATCTTGTCGGCCGTCGCCTTGGCGTCCTGAAGGATCCGCTCGCCCTCCTTCTTCGAGTTGGTGAGGGTCATCGTGGCGTCCTCGCGGGCCGTGTCCACGATGCGCTCCGATTCGCGAACGGTCACCGCGGCGACCTTGAGTTCGTTGGGCAGGGAAGCGCGGACCTTCGCGATCTGCATCGCGATCTCTTCCTTGTTCAAGCCGAACGTGACGCCAAGGTAGGTCCTGGGCTGCTCCACGGCCAGATCGTTCAATTGCTCGAGCATGCGTAGAATGTCCACGAATTCCGCCTCCAAGACCCGCGCGCGCGGGCCGCGCCGCGCTCCTATTGTGACATGACGGGTTCGAGGGTCATGCAGGATTCCCTCGAATCGTGCGAGTTATCCACAACCCGCTAGGGAGAACGCAACGCTTGCGCCAACACCTCGGCGACGGGCTCGGGCACCATCGACGTGTAGTCTCCTCCGAGGGTCGCCAACTCGCGCACGATGCTGCTGCTCAAGTAGGAGTACTCCCACTTGGTCATGAGAAACACCGTCTCCAGCTCTTCGCGCAGCCGGCGGTTGACCATCGCCATCTGAAACTCGTACTCGAAATCCGCGGTCGCGCGCAGGCCCCTCACAATGGCGCGGGCCCCGGTGCGTTCGGCGAAATCGATGAGCAGGCCCTCGAACGTCTCCACCCGCACGTTGGGCAGGCTGGAACAGCTCTTTTGCAGGGCCTCGACCCGGTCCGTCGCCTCGAGCAACGGTTTCTTGGCCCGGTTGATTCCCACGCCCACGATCAGCGTGTCGAAAAGCCGCGCGGCCCGTTCGATCACGTCCATGTGCCCGAGCGTCGGGGGATCGAACGATCCCGGGTAGATCGCGAGCTTCATGGTTCATTGTATCGTTTGTCGGCGGTCGTTTGTCGTTCGTCGTGGCGGCACGCAGTCGGTAAACTCCGGGCAATCATGCCCTCTCCCATCACCATGTCCGCCCAGGGACTTCACGTTCCCAACGATCCGATTCTTCCGTTCATCGAAGGCGACGGCACCGGCCCCGACATTTGGAACGCCAGCGTCCGGGTCTTCGACGCGGCCGTCGCGAAGGCCTACGGAGGCGAGCGCAAGATCGAGTGGCGCGAGGTGCTTGCGGGAGAGAAGGCGTTCAACGAGACGGGCAACTGGCTCCCGGACGCGACGCTGGATGCGTTTCGCGACTACCTGGTCGGCATCAAGGGTCCCCTCACGACGCCCGTCGGTGGAGGCATCCGATCGCTCAACGTGGCCCTGCGCCAGATCCTCGACCTCTACGTGTGCCTGCGCCCCGTGCGGTGGTTCGAAGGGGTGCCGAGCCCCGTGAAGGACCCCGGCGCCGTGGACATGGTGATCTTCCGCGAAAACAGCGAGGACATCTACGCCGGCATCGAGTTCCAGGAAGGCACCGAGGACGCGAAGAAGTTCGCGGCCCTGCTCAAGGAGCACTTCCCCGACCGGTACGCCAAGGTGCGGTTCCCCGAGTCGAGCGGCTTTGGCATCAAGCCCTCGTCGCGGGCCGGGACCGACCGCCTCGTGGTGGCCGCGATCGACTACGCGATCGCGAACAAGCGTCCGAGCCTCACGCTTGTCCACAAGGGCAACATCATGAAGTTCACGGAGGGCGCCTTCCGCGATTGGGGCTACCAGGTCGCCAAGGAGAAGTACGGCGCGGTGGACTACGAGGGTGGGCCGTGGCAAATCATCGAGGAGCACGGGCTGATCGTGAAGGACGTGATCGCCGACGCGTTCCTGCAGCAGATCCTCCTGCGCCCGAAGGAGTACGACGTCATCGCCACGATGAACTTGAACGGCGACTACATCAGCGACGCGCTGGCCGCGGAGGTGGGGGGCATCGGGATCGCCCCGGGCGGGAACATCAACTACACCACGGGCCACGCGATCTTCGAGGCCACGCACGGCACGGCGCCGAAGTACGCGGGGAAGGACATGGTGAACCCGTCGTCCGTCATCCTCTCGGGCGAGATGATGTTCCGCTACATGGGTTGGACCGAGGCCGCCGACCTCATCCTCAAGGGTGTGGACGGTGCGATCGCCGCCAAGACGGTGACCTACGACTTCCACCGGCAGATGGAGGGAGCCACGCTGCTCAAGTGCAGCGAGTTTGGCGACGCGGTCGTCGGCAAGATGTAGGTCGGGGCTAGCCTGCCTTTAGCGCTCGCTGCATGGCCTTGGTGGCCGCCTCGGCGATCTTCTCGATGTCGGGGCGGGCGTACTTGTCCTTGGCCATGCCGGCGAGCGATTTGAGGTCTGCGACCAACTCCTTGTCGGCACCCTTGGGCGCCTTGTCGGCCTTCTCACCGAGACCCTTGAGGTTCTTCGTGAGGTCGGTGGCGAGCGACTCCTCCTCCTGCATGTAGATCCACAGGGTGAGGTTCGTGCCGAGTTCGCCAAGCCCCGCGCCCACGAAGTACTCCCACTGCGGCACACCGCCCAGCTTGGTGAACCGCTCGGCGTGGGCGATGGTGCCCAGATTGAGCTTGGAGCGCTCGTCGTCCGTGAGCGTGGCGGGTTCGTCGGGTTTGGCGCGGTCGGCGATGGCGGCCATGGCTTTGCCCAGATCGGGGTCCCAAACGCCCAAGCCCAGCGCGGCGACCTTGAACTGCAGCGCCTCGTAGGTCGAGAAGAGGAACGGCGCCATGCCGCGCATCTTCCAGCCGGTGAGGCCGAGCGCGAAAGGCTCGATCCGCGCTTTGGCATTGGGGTCCTTTTGGACCGCCGTGAGCGCCCCCACGACGAACGGTCGCACGCCGTCGTCGATCGGTTTGCCCAGGTCGACCTCCTGCCCGAACGCGGGAAGGGCCAAGAACGCGAGGAGTGCGAGGAGAGCGGTCCGCATACCCCTACAGACGCACGACGGGGCCGCGAGTTGCTCAAGGGGGACGGGTCCTAAAACAAAGAAGACCGGGCTCCTTGCGGAACCCGGTCTCCCCAAAAGGCAACGAAGAACGTTAGGCCTTCTTGCGTCGCCGCAGCATGGCCGCCGCGCCGAGTCCGAGCGCCAGCATGGAAGCGGGCTCGGGGACGGGGGCGTGGTAGCCCGCGCCGGTCAGGGCGATCGAGTAGTCGCCGGCGGTCGTGCCGGTGCCGGCCCAGCTCGAGAGAGGTCCTCCCGCACCGGGGCCGTCGGGAGCCCGCTCGACGCCGTACGGTGTGTCAAGCCAGATCTCTCCGCCGGCGCTGTTGGCATCGTAGTCCCAGCGCGAGATCCCGAGGAAGTACGTCCCAGGTCCCGGAACGAACGCGCCCGTGATCTTCGACTGGAGGCCAGTCCCGGCAGGATCGTCGTCGTCGAACGTGACGCCAAAGCCGCTGGAGTTGAACAAGAAGAGCTGCGTGTCCAGCGTCGTGCCGCCAACCGTCGAAGCGCTGAACGCACCCGGGTCGGTGATCGTGATGCAGTAGACGTCGGCGTTCGTCGTGGCGTCAAAAGAGCCGCGAATCGTCGTCAACGGGCCCGAACCGAGGGTCAACTGCCCGGGAAGGAGTTCCGGCGCATCCCCAACCTCGACCCACACTTGGCCGAAGGACGACGCGCACACCGCAAGAAACGTCAATGTTAAGAGTCTTTTCATCTTTAATGTATCCCCTGAAATTGCCGATCGGCGGGGCATGCCCCTGTCGCAAGCAACTCAATGATCTGCTGAGAGAACGGCAGTCGTTCTACCAGCTCCACTGTAACACGATTGGGTCGCGGTTGCAAGAAAATCCCATTGTAGACCAGCAGTTTTGCCGGGACGGCGACGGCGGTAAACTCTGGCCTCGCCGTGGGGGCATAGCTCAGTGGGAGAGCGCCTGCTTTGCAAGCAGGATGTCGGGGGTTCGAATCCCCCTGCCTCCACCAGACTCCGCCAAGGCTTCGTCTGGCTTCGCCGTTGCCGGGGCTTCGCCCAAACGGCAGGACACCGTCCGCCGAAGCTTCAGCGAAGGCGGATGAACTCGGCCACGTCGCGCGCGAGCTTCTCTCTGGACGCCCTCTCGATGTACATCATGTGCCCGGCGGTGTAGTACTGCCAGGAGATTCTCGAAAGGGCCTGGTCGTTCAGGTCCATGTGGTTCAGTGTGTAGTGAGCCGCTCCGAACGGGCAGGCGAGGTCGTACCACCCGTAGCACATCAGCAGGCGCATGTGGGGGTTGCGCACGAGCGCCGACCGCAGGGCCTCGCTCGTGTCGACGTAACCGCCGGCGTCCCCCTCGTCCCAACCCCCTCCGTCGGTGTTGCGAATCCGGTACTTGAGCTCGGTGTGGTAGTTCAACTCCTGGCTGAGCGTGTCGCAGATGCACGCGTAGAAGACCGGGCCCGTGGCCGCGTCGCTGGGGTCGTAGTCCGGACGATCTCCGACCTGCAGCGCGTCGGTTCCGGTCAGTCGGGCGTCGTAGCGCCCGGTCGTCTTGTTCTCGTCGCGCATCAGCTCTTTGAAGAAGCGGCCGTCGGACACGCGAAGGTGGGCTTGTCGGATGAAGGTCTCCGAGAGCCCCGTGAGCGCGCTCATCCGTTTCACGACCTGGGTCTCCTCCGCGGGGTCGATCGAGGTGCCCTGGAGCAGCGCGGCCGCGTACTCCCCCTTTGCGAACGCCTCGGCTTGGGCCGCGATCTGGTCGACGGTCAGTTTCTGCAACGCGGGCGAGAGCTTCTTGTGGTACCAGGCGGTCGTGGCGTAACTGGGGAGGAAACCGATGAAGGGGAGGTCGTTGCCACGCGCTGCGTCGAGGGTGGCGTAGTTCATCGTCCCCGAGATGATGATCGCTCCGTTCAAGGCGATTCCCGAGCGCAGCAGCGAGGCGCTGAGTCCGGCCGTGCGGATGCCCCCGTAGCTCTCGCCGGCGAGGTAGACCGGCGAGCGGAACCGGTTGTATTTGGTCAAGAACGCCCGCACGAATTCGGTGAATGCCCGCAGATCCTGCTGCACCCCGTAGAACCGGCTCCCAAACTCGGGTTTGGCCAGGCGGCTGTAGCCCGTGCCCATGGCATCGACCATCACGATGTCCGTCGACGGCAGCCAGGTGTCCTCGTTGTCCACCGCGTGGTACGGCGGCGCGGGCATGCTCCCATCGTCGTTCATCGCGACGCGCTTCGGGCCGATCGCACCCATGTGCAGCCAGAGCGAGGCCGAACCGGGACCGCCGTTGTAAGCGAACGTGATCGGCCGGCTCCCGACGTCCGCGCCGTCCTTGAAATAGGCCGCGTAGAACATCTGCCCCTCGAGTTCGCCCGCGTCGCTGCGGATCGGGATGTGCCCGGCAACGGCCGTGTAATCGATCGTCTCTCCGCGCACCTGGATCGAGTGGCTCGTCTTGGCGACATAGCCGTCCAGCGCGTCGACGGCCATCGGCCCAGACTGCGCACCGCAGGTCGTAACGAGGAGAAGGACGGGTCCAAGCAGTCCGGCTCTCATAGAGTCGCAGGTTACCCACCGCCCCGATTCCCGTCCCCCTTAACCCACTCTTAACGAATCGCTAACGTCGCCTTAATCGCCCGCCCCGAAACTCCCAAGCGTCCGCATCGTCGGCAGAAGCCGGCGAAGACGAGCATGGGGGTGCTCTTAATGAACAGGAAACTCATCTGGTTGGGACTTGCCGCCGTCGCGGCGCTCGCGAACGCGCAGGGAACCACCGCCGATCCGTCCCTTGACAAACAGCAGGCCAGGGCCCTGCTCGAACAGCGCCAGTCGGAAGTCCGAGAACTCTCGGCAGGCGCGAGGGAGGTCTCGAGAAAGATCGGCGAACTGGCGATCAAGGGCGATGTCGCGACCGACAAAGGCGCCTTGGACGAGTTGAAGAAGCTCGTCGCCGAACTTCAGGAGATCAACGAGCGACTGGCCAAGGTCGAAGACGCCGTCGCCGGCATCCACGACTGGATCGATGCCCGTCCGACGGCGCCCAAGGCCGAGGACGAGGATGCGAAGAAGCTCAAGCTTTCGAACTACCTGCAGTTCCAGTACCGGGACAGCGGCGAAGAGGGCAAAGAGCAGAGCTCGTTCAATCTCCGCCGATTGCGCATGGGATTCGGCTACCAAGCCGATGCCCGAACGAGCGCCAAAGTCAGCTTCGACCTCGCCACGGGCAGCTCCCAGACCGCTGCCGAGCTGAAGGACGCGTACATCACCTATGTGGCGAGCGAGGGCGCCGGAGGGCCGACGGAGTTCCGAGCCGGCCAATTCGATCTCCCGATGGGCTACGAGATCGGTCGCTCGTCCAGCCAGCGCGAATTCCCGGAGCGCTCGAAGTACAACCGAACCCTCTGGGACGGCGAGCGCGTGCGCGGCGTGCAGGTCAAGCATGGCGTCGGCGACCACACGTCCCTCGTCGCCGGTCTGATCAACTCCCTGTCGGTCAAGGATAAGGAGTCGGCGTTCGCCAGCCCGGACGGAGGCGCCCAGTCGGGGTACGTGGGAGTCCGGTACGAGACCAACCGCACGACGGCCGGCATCGGATACCTTCGCGGCGATCGTCCCGCGTTCACCGGAGGCGGAGGCACTTCGCCCAAGGTCGATGACCGTTACTACCTTTACGCGGACGTGCAGCACAACGGACTGCTGGATCCCAACGTCTTCGTGCGCGCCGAGGCGATGGTGGGCAAGGATCGGGTGCCGAGTGCGACGGGGAGCGCGGGCCGCACGGCCAACAAACTGGGTGGTTACCACCTCCTTGTGGGCTACAACGTAAACGCCCGAAACCAGATCTTCGCCCGCTATGGGACGTTCGATCCCGATCGCGACACCGACGGCGATCTGTTCAAGGAGTACGGGCTCGGTTATCGGTACTTCATCAACGCGGCGACGATGGTGACCCTCACCCACGAGGTGATGGAGGACCCCTCGCTCTCCACCACGCGCTACAACGTGACGACGCTGCGCTGCCAGTTCAAGTTCTAGCGCCTCCACGGGTCCAGGGCGAGGGTACGCTCGGCGAACCATGCATGGGATCGCTCGCGCGTCGCTCGCCCTGGTTGCGCTGGCCCTTGGAGGACAGCAGGCTCCCTTCAAAAACGTCCAGGTCGGGCCGCTGGAAGGCAATGGGACCGGGTTCGAACCCAGCGTCGCCGTCAGCCGCAAGAACCCGCGCAACATCCTGACCGCCACCATGCAGACCGCGGTGTCCACCGCCAACCGAGGCGAGTCGTGGCGGTCGGTTCCCATGAAGTCCAGCCTCGGCGAGGCGGGAGACCCCGCGCTCCTCTCCGACGCCGATGGCAATTTCTACTTCTTCCACCTCTCCAACGGCAGCCAACCGAACGGGTGGCTTGACCGCATCGTGTGCCAGAAGTCCAAAGACGGGGGCCTGACGTGGTCCGACGGCGCGTCGATCGGGTTCAACCACCCCGCCGATCAGGACAAGGCGTGGCCGGCCGCCCACCCGACGAAACCGTTCCTATGCGTCTCGTGGACGCAGTTCGACAAGTACGGCTCGCGCGCCCCGACCGACCACTCCAATATCCTGTTTAGCGCGAGCGGCGACGCGGGCGAGACGTGGAGTCCCGCGGTGAGGATCAACGACCTCTCCGGAGACTGCTTGGACGGCGACGACACGACCGAAGGCGCCGTCCCGGCCATCGACGCGGCGGGCAACGTCTACGTGGCGTGGTCGCTGAGCGGAACGCTCTACTTCGACCGCAGCGCGGACGGAGGCAAGACGTGGCTGAAGAAGGACGTCGTCGTCGGCCCCCAGGTCGGCGGGTGGGACATGACGATTCCCGGCATCGGGCGCGCCAACGGGATGCCCGTCCTCATGGTGGACAACAGCAAAGGACCCCACGCGGGAACGCTCTACATCCTGTGGGCCGACCAGCGGGCGGGCGAAAACGACACCGACGTGTTTCTCACGCGATCGACCGACCGGGGCGACACGTGGTCCAAACCCCTGCGCGTGAACAAGGACGGCCCCGGCAAGCACCAGTTCTTCCCGTGGCTGGCCGTGGACGATGCCACGGGCTACCTCTACGCGGTCTACTACGACCGCCGCGCCTACGACGACCTTCGAACCGACGTCGTGGTGGCGCACTCGACCGACGGGGGCGCCACGTTCAAGGAGACCGTGGTCAGCGAGAAGCCGTTCACCCCGGGGACCGGCGCGTTCTTCGGCGACTACAACAACATCTCCGCCCACCGGGGCACGATCGTGCCGATCTGGACGCGCATGGACGGGCGGCGCACGACGGTGTGGACGACGATCCTCTCGCACGAGGATCTCGTGTCGGGGGCGCCCGCCCGCCGGTAGAATTGCCGAATGTCGCCACGGCTCGAATTCGCCCTGGATGCGGTCGTCAAAGCCGGGCGCGGCACCCTCGCCCACTTTCAAATCGGGACCCCGGTGGAGCTTAAGGCCGACGCGTCGCCGGTGACCGTCGCGGATCGAGAAGCCGAAACCACCGTGCGCGCGATGCTGGCTCGGGCCTATCCGGGAGAGGCGATCCTCGGCGAGGAGGAGGGGGCCTCGGGCTCGGGCGCGGGCCGCTGGGTGCTCGACCCCATCGATGGGACCAAATCCTTCATCAGCGGCGTGCCGCTCTTTGCGACCCTGCTCGCCTACGAGATCGAGGGCGTGCCCCAACTGGGGGCGTGCTACTTTCCCGCGCTCGACGAGATGGTCCATGCGGAGCGCGGCCAAGGCGCGTTCTGGAACGGCCGCCCGTGCCGGGTCTCCGCCCAAAGCGATTTGGCGAGCGCCGTGCTCGCGTGCGGGAGCCACAAGGCCTTCGACGAGCACGGACGCCTGGACGGCCTCATCGACCTCGCGCACCGCACGCGCGCCACGCGCACGTGGGGCGACGCCTTCGGGTACGCGCTCGTGGCCACGGGAAGGGTCGAGGCGATGATCGACCCGATCGTCGCGCGCTGGGATCTGGCCGCGATGGAAGTGATCGTCGAAGAGGCCGGAGGGCGCTTCACCGACTTCGACGGCGGCCTCCACCCGAGCACGTGCGCGGTGGCCTCGAACGGATGGCTCCACGAGTCGGTGCTCGAGGCTTTCCGCAGATGAGGGTCGTGGCCGTGGATTTCGGTTCGAAGCGCATCGGGCTGGCGGTCGGCGACTCCGACCTGCGCGTGGCCTCACCGCTCGAAACCCTGGCGGCTTCCGGCTCGCTCCAACGCGACGCCCGTGCGATCGACGAAGTGGCGCGGCGCGAGGAGGCCGGGGCGCTGGTCGTGGGCTTGCCGTTGGACGAGCGGGGCGAGTCCACGGCGATGTCGCGGGTCTGCGCGCAGCTCGCCGAGCGTTTGGAAGAGTTGAAGTGGACCGTACACACCCAGGACGAGTCGATGAGCAGCATCCAGGCCGAAGCGGGCCTGGTCTACGACAAGGCGAGCCAGCGGCGCCGGCGCCGGGACGCGGCGGCGGCGTGCGTGATCCTCGAGAGGTTTTTTGATGCCCAAGGCGCGTCGTAAGGTCGGACGGTGGATCGTCGTCGCCGCGCTCATGGCGCTCGCGGGCGCCGCGCTGTGGCTCCAGCGAGAGATCGAACCCACCGCCCCCGGCCCCGCCTTCTACGTGCGCATCGATCGCGCCACCCCATTGGAGCGCGTTCTGGCGGACCTGCAGGCCAAGGGGGCGGTGCGCAACGCGGCGGCGATGCGCTTCTACGCCCTGCTGCGCCGCAAGGCGCAGGACGTGGGCACAGGCACCTTCGAGTTGCGGCCGGGCCTGAGGCCGGACCCCCTCCTGGCCGCGCTCCGCAAGCCGGTGCGGCAGATGGTGCGCATACCCGAGACGAACTGGAGCACCCGCACCGCGAACATCCTCGAGCGGGAAGGGGTCACCACCGCCGCCCAGTACAACGAGTGGGTGGCCAAACCCGAGGCGTTCGAGGGGTACGTGCAGTTCCCGCTGCCGAAGGACAGCCTCGAGGGCTACCTGTACCCCGACACCTACGACCTGCCGCCTCTCCTCGGGGCCGAGCAGGTGGTGAGGCGCCAGTTGAAGAACTTTGAGAAGCGGGTGTGGACGGGGCTCGACCGGCCCAAGGACCTGCACCGGGTGCTCACCGTGGCGTCGCTCGTCGAGCTGGAGGTCATGCGCGACGAGGAGCGCCCGATCGTGGCGGGTGTCATCGAGAATCGGCTCGCCCGAAACATGCGTCTCCAGATCGACGCGACCGTGTTGTTTGCGATGAAGAAGTGGCAGAACCTGACGTTCAAGCAGATTCGGGAGACGGACTCGCCCTACAACACGTATCTCCACGCCGGGCTGCCCCCGGGACCGATCTGCTCGCCGAGCGTGAAGAGCATCGAAGGCGCGCTGCACCCCGCGAAGCACAACTACCTCTACTACGTGGCGCTGCCCGACGGCCGCCACCTCTTCTCGGCGACCTACTCGGAACACCTTAAGAACATCCAGAAGCGGAAGGCGGCTCTGGCGGAGCGGCCGTGAGCGGCTTTCCCATCGGCGATTTCGATCGCTCCGCCGTGCCGTTCCTGCTCCGGCGCGTGTGTCCCCTCCAGTCGGTCGAAACGCTCGTGGACGTGGATCTGGACCAACTTCACGCCAAGGGGAAGACGCTGATTCTGCTCGACGTGGACAACACCCTTCTCCCGTGGCGGGGTCTCGAGATTCCCGCGACCACCCGTGCCTGGATCGCCCACGCGCGACAGTTGGGGTTCAAGATGTGCATCCTGAGCAACACCCGCCACCCCGAGCGGTTGGAGCGTCTCGCGGGAGAGCTGGACATCGCCTTCCGGCGCGGGCGGTTCAAACCCAGCACCCACATGTACCAGATGGCGCTCGACGAGTTCGGGGTCGAGGCGGACGAAGCCGTGATGATCGGCGACCAGCTCTTCACGGACGTGCTGGGTGCGAACCGCGCAGGCATCGACTCCGTGTGGGTGCGCCCGATGACGGGGCGGGACTTCATCGGCACGAAGGTGAGCCGCATGGGCGAGTTCCTGGTGCGCCGGACGTTCCACCGCGCCCTGCGGAAAGAGGGGGATTTGATGCAGAATGGCGCGGTGTCCGCAACCTCCTCGCTGATGGGGCGGCCGGTGGTCCGCCAGTTCATCAAGTTCTGCATCGTGGGTGGAACCTCCACCGTGATCGACGTGGGGTTGCACTACGTGCTGATGTTCGTGCTCACGGTGAACGGCGAGCTGCTCTCGCTCGCGTTCGGCCGCTGGCTCCTCACCGCGACCGGCAGCGTGGCTCCCGACGCGGGCGACGCGACGCAGATCAGCTTCACCGTGTTCAAGGTGGTGTCCGCGAGCGTCGCGATCCTCAACTCCTTCATCTGGAATCGGCGGTGGACCTTCCGCATCCGCGGCAAGGAGGACCGGCACCGGCAGTTGGTGAAGTTCGTGGCCGTGGCCGTGATCGGGATGGTGCTGAACACGCTGATCGCTTCGGGCCTGAACTCGGTGATCCCGGGCCATCCCAAGCGGTCTTGGGCCATCGCGACCGCGGTCGCCACCGTCGCCGTCGCCTTCTGGAACTTCATGGGGCAGAAGCTCTGGACCTTCCGCGCCAAGCCGCAATGAGCGTCTTCGAGTGGCGGGACGCGCCCGATGGGCTGGCGTACGCCGTTCTCGGCGATCCGGTGGGGCACTCCTGGTCGCCCGCGATGCACAACGCGGCGTTCGAGGCGTTGGGGATGCGCGAGCGCTACGGCGCGATCCGCGTGCCGTCCGGGGAGTTGCGGGCAGCCCTGGAACGGCTGGCCGCTCAGGGGGCGCGAGGGGTGAACATCACGGTGCCGCTGAAGGCCGAGGCGTTGGCGTGGGCGTCCCATCCCGATGCGCTCGCCGTGCGCGTCGGCGCGGCGAACACGTTGGACTTGGCGGCGGGAAGGGCGACCAACACCGACGTGCCGGGCTTTAGGGAGGCTTTGGAGGGGCTGGATCCCCTGCCGCGCTCGGTGGCGGTGCTCCTGGGGGCCGGAGGCGCCGCGCGGGCCGCAGCGGTGGCCCTGGCCGACGCGGGCTTCGAGCTGCGCGTGTTCAACCGAACGCGCGCGCGCGCCGAGCAGATGTTGGCGGAGCTGGGGCTGGACGGCACCGTGTTGGAGGAGCCCAACGCCCGGGATGCGGGAGTGGTGGTGAACGCGACCTCGGGCGGGCTGCATGGCGATGGCGTGGCGGTCGATTGGGACGGTCTGGCGCCGGGCGCCGTGGCGATGGACCTCGCCTACGGACCCGCCGCGGAGCCCTTCGTCCGTGCCGCGACGGGGCGGGTCGCTCGCGTGGCCGACGGCAAATCGATGTTGGTGGCCCAGGGGGCGCTCTCTTTTGAGTGGTGGACGGGCATTCGGGCGCCCCGAGAAGTCATGCTTAGAGCGATTCCATGAAGATCCTGGCCCCGACCCCCGAGAACATCGCGCTGGCCGCCGCCGCTCTCCAGCGAGGCGAGCTGGTGGTGATCCCGACCGAGACCGTCTACGGGCTGGCCGCCGACGCGACCAACCCCGACGCGATCCGACGCGTGTACGAGGCCAAGGGTCGGCCGAAGGAGAACCCTTTGATCGTGCACCTGGCCGCGCCGGACCAGCTCAACGAAGTGGGCAGCGAGGTGCCCGAGATCGCGCACCAGCTCGCGGAGCGCTTCTGGCCCGGCCCGCTCACCCTGGTCGTGCCCAAACACCCGGACCTGCCGCTGGACGTCACCGGTGGATTGGACACGGTGGCGGTGCGCATGCCGGACCACGGGGTCGCGCTCGCGCTGTTGGCGATGGCGAACCGTCCGGTCGCCGCGCCCAGCGCCAACCAGTACATGCACCTTTCGCCGACCAAAATAGAACATATCGACGAAGGGATCGCGAAGCATGCGAGTTTGGCGCTGAACGGGGGCCCTTGCTCGGTGGGCGTGGAGTCCACCGTGATCGACCTCACGTGCGACCCGCCTCGGCTGCTGCGTCCCGGAGGGGTTTCGCGAGGCGATCTCCAAGCGGCGTTGGGCGGACCCCTGAGCGCGGCGCCTCCCAACGGGCCCCGGCGCTCGCCAGGCATGGCCGAGCGCCACTACGCGCCCAACGCGGAGCTGCGGCTCGTGGATTTGTTGGACGACGAGGATGCGGGGCTCTGCTTCGCGGATCCCGCGGGGCCGCACCAGATCGAGATGCCGGAGGACCCCCAAGCCTACGCCGCCGCCCTCTACGGAGCGCTGCACGCCCTGGACGGCATGGCCGGCGTGATCTGCGTGGAGAGTCCCCCCGAAACGCCCGAGTGGGAAGCCGTCTGGGACCGCCTCCGCCGCGCCAGCGCCAAGTAGCTACTGGGCGCCGCGGACGAAGACGACGATGTCGGCGACCTTCTCCAGAACCGAACGGACGAGCTTCTGGTTCGCCTCCATCTTCACCGGATCCGGCGAGAGCGGCACGACCACGTGCGACGTGTTGATCTCGTTCGCGACCTCCTGGACCGCCGAGGCGAGATCGCGGCCGCGCTCCAGCCTTGCGGTGGCGTTGATGTTCCGCTCCGCCAGGTAGGCCTTGCCGTGGTCGATGGCCTTCGCGGCCAGCTCCTCATCCTCCGGCATCGGCGCCTGCAGGGGAAGGTCCCGAGGCATCAGCACGACGTAGACGAGCACGATGCGTGCGAGCAGCGTGTCCGCGATCTTCGAACCGAGGTGCAGGGCCGCGCGGTCGTTGTCGTCGCCGAAGAGGCACACCAGCACCTGCTCGTCCGTGGAAGGGGGCGCCTGCTTCTTCTTCTTGGGCTCCTCGACGAGCAGGTCGAGCGAGCGCCGCGCCTCTTCCACGGAGGCGGCGATGGGGAGTTGGGAGCGCACTTCGGGGACGGTCTTCAGCACCTCGAGGATCGGCGCGGGCACCGCGGCGACGATGATGCGCGCGTCGTGCTCCTTGATGAAGTCCATCGCGTCGTGGAACGTCTCGGCGCCCTCGGGGGTGGCTTCGGTCAGGCCCGAGCAGTCGATGATCACGCCGGTGGGATGCCGCTTCAAGGTGAGCGAGATGGCGGTGTGGATCGTGTCCCAGAAGTTCGAGCGCAAGGCTCCGGACAGGACGATCACGTCTTCATACGATTCGACGATCATTTCAGGAAGTACCTCACGTTGGTGATCACGACGTTCTTGCGGCTGCGCAGGGCCATCTTGAGCCCCACCGCCGCGTTGTTGTGCAGCAGGCCCTGCCACCACCGCTTGGGCACGGCCTGGGGCACGATGACTGTGATGATGTGGTCGGGC
Source organism: Fimbriimonadaceae bacterium (assembly GCA_023957775.1). Classification (NCBI taxonomy): domain Bacteria; kingdom Bacillati; phylum Armatimonadota; class Fimbriimonadia; order Fimbriimonadales; family Fimbriimonadaceae; species Fimbriimonadaceae bacterium. Next base: position 122,850 of record JAMLGR010000012.1, read on the forward strand.
TCCTCTGCGAGATACTGGTCGATGTAGTCCGTGATGGGTTCGATCAGCGATCGGTAGGGCGATTCGAGGATCACGAGCGGAATGTCCGCCCCGAACCGGTTCCAATCGCTCTTCACTTGATCGACGGTCGCGGGGTCCAGGGTCACGTGGATCGCGCGGCAGTCCTCGGCCATCGATTTCGCGTACGCGATGGCCTGCAGGATGCCCCGGTGCAGGCGTGGGGCGAGGAGGAGGACGGTGGTTTTGACCGGCACGAGGGCGTCGCGGGGGCGGAGCGAAAGCTGGTTCGCCAGGTACAGGTAGTGCCTTCGGATGCCCCAGAACACGACCATCATCACTGACAGCGCGATGAGCAGGATGTACGCGCCTTCGGCGAAGCGCGTGACCAGCAGGATCAGCGTCACGAGGCCCGTGGTGAGGGCGCCGAATGCGCTCACGTACGTCTTCCACGTGACCTGCTTGGCGCGCACCCACTTGGCGACCATGCCGGACTGGCTGAGCGTGAACGAGAGGAAGACGCCCGCGGCGTAGAGCGGGATGAGCGAGTGCGTGTTCGCGTTGAAGAGCAGAATCAGCGCGACGGAGAGCACGGCCAGCACGATGATGCCGTTCTGGTAGACGAGCTTGTCGCCGACCGAGGTGAGCTGGCGGGGAAGGTATCCGTCGCGCGCGATGAACTGAGAGAGGCGCGGGAAGTCGGCGAACCCGGTGTTCGCCGCGAGGAACAGGATCATGGCCGTGACTGTAAGGATCGCAAAGGAGCCCGGCCCCTCCCCCCACACGGCGAACGCGATCTGCGCCACGACGGTTCGGTAGCCCTCCTCGTGGAAGTCCATGGGGGTGATGCCGAAGTGCTGGGCGCTCCAACTGATGCCGAGCACCAGGGACGTGAGCAGCGCGGCCATCAGCAGCAGCGTGCGGGAGGCGTTCTTGGCCTCCGGGGGGCGGAACGCCTGAACCCCGTCTGCGATCGCCTCGGTGCCGGTCAGCGCGGTGCACCCGGCGGCGAAGGCCCGGATGAGCAGGTAAGCGCCGAGGGCCAGGCTGGGCTCGTGGCCGAGGGGCAGGGTATGCGGCTGGGGCGGATGCCCTCCGGCGGTGCCCTTGTAGAAGCCCCAACCCACGAGGGCGAGCACGAGCACGACGAACGAGTAGGTCGGCACCGCGAAGATGATCCCGCTCTCCTTCGCCCCGCGCAGGTTCAGGATCATGAGCACGAGCACCGCGAAGCTGGCCATCGCCGCCCCGAAGGGCTGCAGCTCGGGGGCCATCGAAACGATGGCGGCCGCGCCGGCCGAGACGGACACCGCGACCGTGAGGACGTAGCCGATCAGGAGCGCCGCGCCCGCGACGAGCCCGAACCAGGGACCGAGGTTTTCGGACGAGACGCGGTACGAGCCGCCGCCCTGCGGGTAGGCCTGGATCGTCTGGATGTAGCTGAACACCACGATCCACAGCAACGCGATGAGGGCCAGCGAAATGGGGACGAGGTAGAGCAGCGACTCGGGCCGAAGCTGGGTTGCCGAAGCGGCCAACACCAGCACGAGGAGGATCTCCTCGCTGGCGTACGCGACCGAAGAGAGCGCGTCGGAAGCGAAGACGGGAAGGCCGAAGATGATCGGGAGCCGTTCGTGGTGCGCATGCTTCGTCGCGATCGGCTTGCCCACCAGCAGCCGCTTCAAAGTGCTCCACATACTCATCGACGGGTGTTAGTTTGGCACGACGGGAGACCCTAGACGCGTTCTCTGATGCGCCGATCGAGGATCTCGTAGTCGAGGCTCATTTCGATATAGGCGCGGGCTCGGCCTTTCCACCCCAACAACTTGCGGGGGTTGAGGCAGCAGAGCCGAACCGCGGTTTCGGTGCCGAAATCGTCCGCGATGTTTCGGAACGCGTCGAGCAAGGTGATCGCGCTGCCGGCCAAGGCCCCGGAATCGGCGAGGCGGACCTCGCCACGGGTGGTCTCGCACCGGTGTCCCCACATCTCGATGTACTGGCCGGGCGGCATGCCGCTGGCCATCGTGCTGTCGCTCACGGCCACGACGTTGTCCTCGGGCTTGACGCTGAGGAGCAGCGCGGCGGCCTCCTTGGAAACGTGGCTGCGGTCGTAGATGAGTTCGGACATCAGGTCGCGGTTGGCGAGCGCGTAGCCGACGGCGCCCGCCTCGCGGTGGTGGAATCCGCGCATCGCGTTGAACGTATGGGTCGTGTGCGTCGCGCCGAACTCGTAGCCGTGCCGCGCTTCGTCGTAGGTGGCGTTGGTGTGCCCCATGCCCACGCGTACGTCGCGGGAGGTCAGGCGCCGGATGAGGTCGAGGGCGTTCGGGCGCTCCGGAGCGAGGGTGACGACCTTCAGCTTCGGATGATCGAGAATGGCGTCCCACTCGCCAGGCGCAACGGGGGGATCGATGATCGCCTCCGGCGGCTGCGCTCCGGGGAAGTCTGGGCTCAGGAACGGGCCCTCGAGGTGGAATCCGCCGATCAGCGGATCGTCGGGGAGCTGGTCGATCGCCCTTTGGACATCCGACGCCGGGGCGGTGACCGTGGTCGGCAGAAACGCCTCGTAGCCGCACCCTTCGAGGCGTCGGCAAAGGGTGAGCAGGTCGGCCTGCGTCGCGCTCATGAAGTCGATGCCGAAGGCGCCGTGGATGTGGATGTCGACGAATCCGGGAACGAGCAGCAGCTCCGGCGGGCGGCTGACCCGTTCGAACGAAGGCACACTGGTGCTCCAGTCCACCTCGTAGGTCCCAAAGCCGCTCGGCCCGAGAAAGTCCGCAATATATTTCATGGTTTGCGCGCGTATCCCCCCTGCTCGCGCAGGACGTGGCCGGAGAGCTCCAGCATGGTGAGCTCCACCATGACTTCCGAGGCGTCCAGTCCCGACCGGTCCACCACATGTTCGGCGGATTGAGGGGTTGTTGCCAAGGTGTCGAGAATACGCTTCTGCACTTTGGTCAGCGTATCGGGAGACTTTTCTTGCGAAAAGGGTTCCAAGCCCAGGCTTTCCAGCACCTGGTCCGGGTGGTCGACGAGCGACGCGCCGTCGCGGATCAAGGCGTGCGAACCGCGAAACTTGAGGTTCTCGATGTTGGCGGGGACGACGAACACGGGGCGGCCCAGGTCGTTGGACGCGTGCGCGGTGGAAAGGGCCCCCGAGCGCTCTGGCGCCTCGACCACGAGCAGGGCCTGGCTGAGCGCGGCGACGACGTGGTTGCGCAGGAGAAAGCGATACGGGGTGGCGACGATGCCGGCGGCGAACTGGGAGACGAGGCACCCGCTTTCGCGGATCTTCCGGAACAGCCCGGCGTGGACGGCGGGGTACACCTTGTCGATCCCGTTGGCGAGCACGGCCACGGTGGCGCCGCCCGCCTCCAGCGCGCCGTGGTGCGCGGCGGCGTCGATGCCGAGCGCCCCGCCGCTGACGACGGTGACGCCCGCGCGCGCGAACGCCTCGGCGAACTTGTGCGCGGCGGCCTTGCCGTACGTGCTTGCGCCGCGCGTGCCGACGATGCCCACGGTCGGTCGGTGGAGGCACGCCGTATCGCCCCAGGCGAAGAGCGCGGGCGCGGGTTCGGATTGCGCGAGAGGTTCGGGGTAGTCGGGTTCCAGGAGCAGTCGGGCGCCCTCCTCCAGGGCGCGCTCGAGCGCGCCGATGTCGGCCTTCTCGGCGCGTTGCCGTTCGGCAGGCGTGAGCCGGGGGTGGGAGAGGAGCCGCTCCGCGCCGCTGTTCAAAGGGCCGAGCGCTTTTGCAAGCGCCCGGCCCTTGGACGGGTGCGTCTCAGCCGCGAGCAGTCGCTGCCAAAACGCCGGTTGCATGGGGTCGGTCGACGTTAGCCGCCGCCTCCCCCGCCGCGGGTGCCGCCGCCCACGCCGCCGATGGCGCCGCCCTTGCCTCTGCCGGCGGCACCGCCGCCGGTGGTGTCCTGGTCGCCCGTGGGGCGGACCAGCGGGGGCAGCGAGTTGTCGACGACGAGCGAGTAGGATTTGCGGGTCTCGTTGCCCATCCAGTCGCTCACGGTCACGGTGATCTTCTTGCGGCCGTTGCTGAGCGGCTTGTTCTTGCCGAGGCTGGAGATGCGCGAGATGGCGATGCCGTCCCGTCCGAACTCGTGCTCGAGCTCGGTCCCGTCCACGTCGATCTTGAGGCTCTTGTTGTCGATGCCGGACGCCTCGTCCTGGATCTTGAAGATCAGCTCGAGCGGTGGTTGGCCCGAGACAAGGTCGCCCATGTTCGGCCAGAGCATCTCGACGTCGGGAGACGTAAGGTCCACGCCGGTCTTGCGGTCGAACGCGAGCAAGCTGCCATCCTCGACGAGCACGAAGAGCGTGCTGCCTCCGAGGACCGCGGGTCCGGTGGCGGCCACCGCGAGCACTTCGGTGCTGGTGGGCTGCGTCTTCTGTTGTCCGCCGCCCTTGCCGCCGGCAACGCCGCCCACTCCGCCGCCGCCGGGATCGGCGCCTTGGCCGCCGGTCGCGGGCGCGTTGGAGGAGGTGATCGTGGGCCGGACGAGGTAGCTCCACACGGTCTGTCCGTTCTTCGGGTTGATCAGGTTGAGGGCGCCGTTGGTGGTCGGCGCGAGGAACATCGTGCCGACGGCCGAGGGGCGCACGGCCGGGAGCGAGCCGAGCTCGACCGGGTTGAAGAGTTGGCGCCGCAGATCGAGGTCGAAGCCCAGGGCCTTGCCTTCGCGAGTGACGACGAAGACGCCTTCGGCCGAGACGGCCGGGGCGCGGCCGAGCTGTTCGCGCGTGTCGATCTGGCCGCGGCCGCCGCCGGTGACGGCGTTGACCGCCGCGACGAAGGGACCGCTGATCACGTAGACGTTGTCGCCGTAGACCACGGGGAACGCGTCGGGCCCGATCTGGGTGAAGCGCGCCCGCCAGACGGTTTTCTGGGTGGTGACGTCGATGGCGCGGAGTTCGGAGGTCGCGGTGAACAGGAGGACGTTGCCGTTGTGCGCGCCGAGGTTGCGGTTGAGGCCGTCGAAGACTTTGTAGGGTCCAGGCCACAGGGGCTGACCGTCCGCCGCGTTGATCGCCATGAGCGAGTTGTCCGACAGGGCGACGACGACGGCGTTCTCCACGAGGACGGGTTCGCCGATGACGGGCACGGGCAGGATGTACTGCCACTTGGCGTTGCCGGTGGCGGCGTCGACGGCGAAGACGGTTTTGTTGTCCGCGGCGGCGACGATCGTGTCCCCGGCTTTCAGCACGCCGGATCGGAAGTAGCCTTCGATGGGGAGCCCGGCGGGGTAGCGCCACTTCTGGTTGCCCGTGGCCTTGTCGAGCGCGTAGATGCGTTGCCCGACCGCGACGTAGACGGTGTCGTCGACGACGAGCGGTGCGCCGAGCGGGGCCGCCGGCGTGGGTTGCGTCCACCGCCACGCGACGGGAGCGGGTCCATCGAACTGCGCGGCCGCGATGCCGGTGAGCATGGCGAGCGCGGTACCGAGCGCGAGTGTTCGCTTGATGTGCATGAGAAACCGTTCCTCCAAAGTCAGCCCGGAGACGAGCGACCCTTCCGTCATTTTAGCGAGGGAGGGGGTCGGTTGTCTACGAAGGGTTGTTGTGTAGGTTAGACGCTTCGCGTCGGTTTGTGGTTTGTGGTTTGTGGTTTCGCCTTACGGGAGTTTGGGGCGGATGTGGAGTTTGTAGAGCAGCTTGGGCAGGGCGTCGCTGAACGCGACGACGATTCTCGGCAGGGCGAGGGGATCGTCGGCGGGTTCGGCGGCGCGTTTTCCCAGCGCGAGGGCGACCTGGATCCCCTGCTCGGCCAGCACCGTTCGGGTCGTCGCCGAGCACGCGCCGTAGGGGTAGCAGAAACTGCTGGGTTCGAGCCCTTCGCTTTGGAGTCGGCGTTGGGCCTGTTCGACCTCTTGGGCGAAGGCGGGGGCGTCCATGGCGGAGGCGCGCACGTGGGTGATGGTGTGGTTTCCAATTTCAAACCCTTGGGCTTGGGCCTCGCGCAGGGCATCCCAGTCGGCGAGGGGGCGCGCCTGCTCGCCGTCCCAGGCCGAGGTGGCGCCCACGAGCGAGGGGACCGCGTAGAGAGAGGCGCGCGCGCCTTCGGAGAGGAGCACGGGCAGTCCATGTTCCACGGTGGACGCGTAGGCGTCGTCGAACGTGAGGCACACGGCCCGGGCGGGCCAGGGCTCGGCGAGTTCGCGAGCCAGGGCGAAGCGGGCCCCGCGCCGCGCGAAGTACCGCACGTGCGCGCGCAGCCGTGCGGGGTCCACGTTCAGCCGCCGCCCCTCCTCCGCTTCGGAGCCCACCTTGTGGTAGCAGAGGATCGGCACGGCCATGGGGGATTATGGTCGTTTGTCGTTCGCAAACGCCGCCCATGCCGGCTGCACGGCATCCACCCACTTCTGGTACGCGTCCTTGGCTGCCGGGGTGCGCGCGAGCAGGAGGCCGACGCCGTACCCAGCGGGCGTTTCGGCGACGGTTTTGCGTTGGTTGGGGGGAGTGCCTTCGGCCACGAGCCAGAGGGCGGTTCGCCAATCGCCCCGCTCGAGGAAGGAGTTGGCCAGTGCGGCGATTTGGGCGGGACCGTTTCTGTGTTCGAACGCCTTCTCGACGAGGTCGGTTTGGCCGCGCATCCACGCGCCGGTTTCGGTGCCTTCGACGAGGAGCTTTTGCTCGACGAGCCACACCACGTCGCTGGCGGACATACCGGGTGTGAGGAGGAGTTCGCGCGGGAGGATCTTCCGCACGGCTTCTTCTTGGACGCCGAGGGCGCCTTGTTCCCACGCTCGTCGCGCTTCGTGGAGGTAGGTGGCTGGCGTGGGCGGCGGGAAGAGGGTTTCGGCGATCTTGTCGAGCGACGCGTGGTCGGTCACGATCCAGAGTCGCGTTTGGTCGGCCGGTCCGCCTCCCCGGGCGCTTCGGGCCATTCGGGCGAGCCGGGTGAGCGCGGGGTTGGCGGGTGGGACGAGCCGGTACTTCATGCCGGAGCGGGGCTCGGGTCGGTCGATTTGGAGGCAGAGGGTGCGGACGGTGGCGGTGGGTCCGTTCGAGAACGGCCCGAAGGGGCGAGGTTCGACGAACTGGAAGTTGGCGTTGGTGGAGAGGAGGGTGGACTGGCCCTCGCCGTCGAGGTTCTGGAGGCCCCACCCGGCGGGGATGAAGAGTCTGGAGACGCCTTCGGGCCACGACGTGCAGGCGATGGTGGCGGTGTTCATGTCCTGGGCGTCGATGGCGAACTCGAGGTTGTTGAAGTCGCCGGTGGTGAGGGGTTCCTGTTTTCCGTCGCGTTCGATGGAGGCGAACTCCTGATCGTCCTGCACGGGGTCTCCACCGGGCAGAAACGCGTTGCTGTGCTCCTCGGGCTGGATGTTGATTTCGCAGCGGCAGATCACGCGGGGAGCGCGGTCCGAGAGGAGGTCGGGCAGGTAGATGTCGTATTCCGCGGTGTAGGTGGTCTTGGGCCCTTGAGTACGCAGCGAGCTGCCGTCGGGCAAGGTGGTGGTGCGGTAGAGGGAAGAGGCGATGGTCAGCTCGTAGGTGCGGTACTGGACGTGGCGGCCGAGGTAGGAGCAGGGGGTGGTGTTCGTGCAGTCGAGCCGGAAGTGCTGCTGATACGCGGGGTTGGTGAGCAGATCGCCCCGCGCGAGCGCTTGCACATCGGCGTCGACCCCTGCGGCGAACCCTTCAGGGTTGGGGATCCCGAACTTTCGGAAGTCGCTCATGAGCGCCCGACCTGTTTGGCTGACCAGCCTGGGCTCGGCGGTGAGCCGGTGCCCTCCCGGGCACGGTAGGTCGCACGAGAGGTCGCAGACCGAGTGCGTGACGTGTCCGATCTTTGGTCCTTCGCACAAATTGTCGCAGCTCAACGCTTCGGAGCGCCAAGAGCCCCCTCCGGCCACCTTCCAGCTCCAGGAGAGGTCGAGGAACGTCTGCGTTCCGGGCCACTGGTACGAGATGGATCCCGGGCCGGGCAGATCCGGCACATCGGCGCGGGCGGGGCACGCGGCGAGGAGGGTGCAGGCAAGGAGCAGGGCCTTCATGGTGGAAGGATAAGCCACTCTCCGTGCCACGAGCAAGTCCGTGCGTCGGGGTTGCGCTCCGCGGGCGTTGCTCTGGGGGTATCCTTCTCCGTCGTCGGGCTCATAGCTCAGTTGGTTAGAGCGCGCCCCTGATAAGGGCGAGGTCGCTAGTTCGAATCTAGCTGGGCCCACCACGAGATTTGCGGTGTTCTGCTGCGTCCTCGAAAGCGAGCGAAGCG
>JAMLGR010000013.1 GCA_023957775.1 Fimbriimonadaceae bacterium
ACGCCCCCCGCCTCACGCCTCACGCCCCCGCCTCACGCCTCACGCCTCACGCCTCACGCCTCACACCTCACACCTCACACCTCACACCTCACACCTCACACCCCCCGCCTCACGCCTCACGCCCCCCGCCTCACGCCCTGGCGCCCTCGCGTCGTCTATGATGCACACAGGACCATGATCCATAGAGTTTCTGTGCTCGCACTCCTTCTCCTCACCGCCAGCGTTCGAGCCGAACTTCAGGTCGGCGCCACCCTTCCCGATTGCTCGAAGATCCCGCTGATCTCCATCGACGACGAATTCGAACCGCAGCAGACCACGGTCGACTCGCTCGAGTCCCAACTGCTGAGCGACGGAGTGGCGATCGTCTATTTCTGCTCGCCGCGGCCTGTGCGTGGGTCCGCGTTCCAGGTGACCCTGATCGACGACCTTTCGGATTTGAAGAAGACCGTTCAGAGCGTGCCGTATCCCTGTCGCGCGGTCGCGGTCGTGCCGTTTGGCGAGAAGGGGCGCGAAGATGCCGAGACGCTGCTCCAGGCGAGCCCCCAAAAACCTTGGGGAAACCTCTCGCTCTTCTACGAACCCACCTACCCGCGCCCCGGTCTCTACCGGACCTTTCACCCGGGTGCATCGGGACTTGGGAACGGAGACGCCGAGATCACAACCCCGTGGACGTATCTGATCGGTCCCGACCGCAAGATCCTCGCGGTGCGCGCGCCCGGCAGTTCCGTGCCCCTGTACGATTGGCTGCAGCAAAACCTGCCGGCCACCGTGGTGGCCGTGCCGAAAGCCCCCTCGGGCAACCTCTCCCTGCCGGAGGTCAACATCTGGAACTGGCCGACGTTCCGGCGCACGGCCCAGCGCGCACCCGCCGCGTCCACCCTCCCCGACGTGCTTCCTTACACGTACCTCGCCTGGTCGGCGCCGATCGGACGCACCTTCGCGTCACCCGCGGTGGTGGACAACGTGGTCTACGTGAACTCGGACTCGAAGGGGCTGCAGAGCCTGAACCTCGCGAACGGCCAGCCGCTGCTCTCTTTTCAAACCGGTGCGTCGTGGTGGACCTCGCCGGTCGTCGCAGGTCGGTTCGTCTACTCGATCAGCGCCGATGGCGAACTGTTCGCCATCGATCGCGGCACCTTCGGCGTGCGCTGGAACCGCGATCTCGGCGGGCTGGTCACCTCGTCCCCCATCGTCAGCGACGGCGCTCTCTACGTTGGATCGCGCAACGGCTCGGTCTACGCGGTGGATGCGACCACGAGCGACGTACTGTGGCGGTTCCAGACGGGTGGCGAAATCAGCTCGTCCCCAGCCCTGTTGAACGGGGTCCTGGTGATCGGGAGCGGCGACCGCAACGTCTACGCGATCGACTGCAAGACGGGCGCCTTGAAGTGGAGCGCCTCGACGGAAGGGCCGGTGGACTCCTCTCCGACGATCGCCGGAGGAGACGTGCTCGTGGGCTCTTTCGACGGTGGTCTCTACTCCTTCAAGTTCGCCGACGGCTCCCAAAATTGGCGCTGCCAGCTTGGCGGACTCGTGCACTCCTCGCCCGCGGTCTCCGAGGACACCGTGTTCGTGGGCACTGTGAACTACCCGCGAAGCGAGATCGCCACGTTCAACTGGATCGATTTGAAGACCGGCAAGCGAAAGGGAAGCTTCGACATGCCTGATGCGATCTACTCCTCTCCCACGGTCTGGGGAGATCTCGTGCTCGTGGGCTCTCGCGACCGCCAACTCTACGCGTTCGACCGCAAGATGCGCCAAACGCAACCCGCTTGGACGTACCGAACGCGCAGCTACGTGCACGCCTCGCCGGTGGTCGTGGGCGACACCGTGCTGGTCGCCTCGTTCGACGGGGATCTCTACGCGCTCCGGCAGGCCAAGCCGATCCGCACTTGGACCGACAGCGACATCATCCCGCGCTGGTTCGTCGCGGCGATCTCGGAGGAGCTTCAAGGCCAGGTGGCGAGCCTCATCGACAAGGCCGCTTCCGGCAAGGTCGGGGCGGAGCTCAAGCTCAAGCCGTTCGACGAGGTCTACGCGGCCATCAAGTCGGGCGCCGCGAAACCCGGCACGGCGCCGAAGGTGCTCCCGCGCGACGTGCCGAGCGAGCACCCGGGGGCCCCTTACGTCGCCTATGTGCTGACCTCGGGTCTCTTGGCCGGCTACCCGGATGGAACGTTCAAGCCGAACGATCCCACCACGCGCTACCAGTTCTCGTACGGACTCGCGACGGTTGTCGAGTCGGTGACCCGCCCAGACTTCGCCTGGAAGGAGCTTGGCGATCGGGCGGCCAAGGGCGTGTCCGTCGAAGTACGCATCGACCCGGCACCCGGACGGCCGCGCACGATGCCGCGCGACGTGCCCGCCAACCACTGGGCCACAAAGGCGCTCTCCGACCTCGCCCAGCAGGGGTTGGTCGCCATCGACGAAGACGCGATGTTCCGCGGAAACAAGAACCTCACGCTCAAGGACGCGGCGGAGCAGTGGAACCTGTTCGTGCAGTCGCTTCGCGTCGTGCGGACCAAGTAAGCCCATAATCGGGTTGCCGATGGCACAAGAGTTCGAGCAGTTCGAGCCCAACGAGCGTCTGACCGAGGAAGAGGTCCAGGCGATCGTCAAGCGGTACGGCGAACGACAGTCCGGCGAGGGGACCGGTCCCACGGTCGCGGATGTCGCCGAAACGCTCGGCGTGGACTCCGAGACCGTGGGGCGCATGCTCCGCGAGATCCGTGGGGCTCGGACCGAGCAGCAACTTCAGGAGCGCTTGAACCGGTTGGAGGCGGAAAACGAGGCGTTGCGCCGACGTGCGGAGGACGGGCTGGAAGGATCGTTCTTCTCATCGCGCCATTGGATGATGCGACGCGCCAGGCGCCGAGGCCGTGCGGGGATCCTCGCGGCCGCCATCGCGGCCGCGTTCGTCGCAGCGGGCGGACCCAAAGGCGCGTTTGAATTCGGTCTCGCGGGACCGGTCGTGCTGCTTGCCGTCGGCGCCCTCTTCCTCTGGCGCGTCTTCCGCGATTAGAAGCCTGCCCGAATCCCTTTGCGCACGATGCTCTCGATCGTGATCGGCGGGGTTAGCGTTTGGCCTTTGGCGGGCTGCTTCTGGATCTTGCGCACGACGTCCATCCCGTTGACCACCCGGCCGAAGGCCGCGAACCCCTGACCGTCCGGGTTTCGCTTGCCGCCGTAGTCGAGTTCAGGCTGCGCGCCGATGCAGATGAAGAAGTCCGAGGTCGCCGTGTCGGGCCCGTTCCGCGCCATCGAGAGCGTGCCGTCGAGGTGCTTCAATCCCGTCTTGTTGGTTCGCTCGAGCTGGATCGGAGGGAAGTCCTGTTTGGACATCTCTTCGCTGACGCCGCCCTGGATCACCTCGATCTTCACCTTGTTGTCGGGCTGGTTATCCATCGTCACCGTGCGATGGAACCTCGCGTTCGTGTAGTGGCCCGCATCGACGTAGCGAAGGAAGTTCTTGGTCGTCTCCGGCGCCTTCGCCGGCTCCAGTTCCGCGGTGATGTCGCCGAGCGTCGTGTGGAGGATCACGATGGGTTTGGCGGGCCGCTGTGGGAGTGAGAGGGCCAGGGCGCAGAGGAGCAAGGCTTGCATGGGGGGAGCTTAGCACTGTAGAGAGGCGCCCGGTTGTTTCACGCAACGAGCGCAAGGGACGCAAAGTGTCAACGGCGCGCGGGTTATGATGGAGCCATGAAACGCGATGGGCTCCTTCGAGTTGTTTCGGCCCTTGTCATGCTGTTGCCGTCGGTTCTGGGCGCGGCACAGGGAGTGGGCGGCCTTCTGCAGGGCGAGCAGTTCAAACCCACGCTCAAATTCGCCGACGTGGACGCCAGCTACAAAGCGCTCAAGATCCGCACGGTGGGTTCCTCCGGAGCGGAGAGCATGCTTGGCGGCGGGATGGGCATGATGATGATGATGTTTGGCGCCATGGGCGCCCAAGGCGCCGAGGCCAACGAAGGAATGGGGATGTTGCTGCTTGGTTCGCTCAGCGATCTCTATTGGAGCAAGGGCGAAACGACCAGCCTGATGGGGCACGACTACCTGGTGGCCTACAAGCTGGAGATCGGCCTCCGAACGGACATGAAGGAGCAGGGCATGAGCGACGCTCCGCCCGTTGGAGCGCGTCTGCGGCTCACCCTGATTCGAAACGACGTGATCGCCAGCATCGCCCCCGAACCGGACACGGACATCAAAGCGGTGATGAAGATCCTCGACGATTCGAAGATCCCCTACGACGCGGTGGTGATCCCCATGGATCAGGACGAGTCGATGACCACGGCGATCCTCGCCCCGGTGTTCACCCAAGCCAACAAGGCCTCGAAACAGACGCAGACCCTCTCCAACGCCAAGCAACTGGCGTTGGGCATGATGATGTACCAGGCGGACTACGACGATCTCACGCCCTACGCACAAAGCACGGCGGCCGTCAAGTTCGTGACCGAGCCGTATCTAAAGAACAGCGACCTCTGGAAGAGCCTCAACCCCAACGGAGGCGAGTTCCTGTTCAACATGTCTCTGGGAGGGGTGGATATCAATGATATTCCCAGCCCCGCAGAAACCCCCCTCTACTTCGAGAAGAATGCATGGCCCGATGGGAAGCGCGTGGTGGCCTTCGCCGACGGACACGCCAAGGTGCTGAGCGCCGAGGAGTGGGAGAAGCTTCAGCCCATGCTCAAGTTGAAGCTGAAGCGCACTGCGAAGAAGCCCCTACCCGCGGATTACGGTGTTGGCGTCGGGCGCTGAGGAGTTTCACGCAAAGTACGCAAAGGAACGCCAAGGGAGCGCACTCGCAGAACTGCGGGGTTAGTGTCCTGGGCCGTAGCTTTGCCTTTGCAGGCCGGCGACCTTCGGCCACTCGGCCAACGCCTTCTGAAGTGCGGGGTCCAGTGCGAACCCTCCCGAGGTCAGCCTCCAACCCGCGAGCGTGAGCGAGGGGTTGTCCTTCACCGTGCCCAGCCGGTCGAAAGTGGGGTCGAGGCGGTCCGTGATTCTGCCCGAGCGGACCAGCACGTTGCCTTCCAGCACGTTGCGCATCGGCGCCATCGGCTGGTTGTTGAGGATGTCCACCAGATCGGGGTAGCGCTTACGCCACGGTTCTTGCGTTGCGGGCACCGCGGCCAAACGCTCCTTCAGCGTCGCCAAGGTCGAAGCGGCCCAACCGAGCCCTCGGGCGTCGGTCGAGAAGCCGAGCGTGCAGCCCAACAGGAGGTTGTCCCGCACGACGTTCTCCCGCCCGCCGCCGATGAGCATCGCCCAGTGGCATTCGACGAACACATTGCGCTCGACGAGGGTGCCCGAGAACTGATCGTCCAGATAGACGGCGTTCTCCCACTTGCGCATCCCCCGAATCCGGGCGAAGAGGTTCTCGCGGATCACGGTGCCCCGAGCCGTCCAATCTCGGCCTCCGTAGACCGCTCCTCCATCGCCCGTGTCGCTCAAGAGGTCCACGAAGCGGTTGTGCTCGATCAGATGGTCGTTGCCTCCAAACAGGATCGCGGAGTGGGGCGCGTCTCGGAAGTCGCAGTTGCCGACGGTGATTCCCACTCCGTTGAGGCGCACGGCTGGTCGGTACGTGCGGACCCGCCTCATGAATCGCCGAAACGAGCAGTCGAGGACGACCACGTGCGATGGAGACAGGGTGGCCCGGTCGCCGCAGTCGAGGAAGAAGCCGCCCTCCCCCGTCTCCTCGACCTTGCACGCCAGAAACCGCACGTTGCGGCAGCCCGTCGCTGTCGCCGCGTTGCCGCCAAGACCTTGAAACGTGCACCGGTCGATGGCGACGACCTCGGACTCGCGCAGCTCGAGGGCGCGGCCCCTGCTGTTTTCGAAGGTGAGGCCCTCGATCTGGACGTTGGATCCGTTGTCGAGGGTCAGCAGTGGCTCCCCGACGCGGCTGATTTCGATCCGGCCGTGCTCGCTGCTGGGCCAGAAGACGAGTCGGTTCCCGACGATGGCGCACTCGCCGGGCCGGTCCAGCTCTTCGATCACGTTTTCAAAGCGGATCGGCTGCCCCTTCGCGATGCCGTAGTGGTGTGCGGCCTTGAGCGTCAACGTGGCTTCACGGATGCTCTCGACGGGAATGCCTTCGTCGGCCCAGTCCCACTTCCAGTAGCCGTAGGCCCACACGTCTCCAGGGCCCCAGGTCGCCGGTCGGCTCGAGTCCACTCGGATGACGGGGGCCGTGCCCGTGCCCTGCCCTTGGCCCGCATCGATGACTTCGTAGATGGGGACCATGCCTTCGTTGGGCCACCGCGCGAGTTCTTGGGCGCGGCCGCCCACGAAAAGCTCGCTCGGCGCGTCGCTCGTCACTGTGAATCCTCGCGGCCGTTGGAAGTCGGCTCCCGACAGGCCCAGGCGATTCACCGCGATTTGGCGAACGTGTGCGCCGGCTTGTGGAGGGAGGCGCCTAGCAAGATCCGCATCGACCTCCGTGGTCGCCGAGGACGGGACCGCCACACTGCCTGTGAGGACCGCGCCGGGTTCACCGTGGATCGAGACCCCCCGATGCCGGGCGTCGAGCACGAGCCCGTGCGCCAGCGCGTAGCGCCCTGGAAGCACGACGATGCGCTTGTCCGCCCCGTCAGCCGCGGCCGCCAACGCGCGGCCAAGTGTCGCGAAGGGCTTTGCGGCCGATCCGGGATTCTGATCGGCTCCGGTGGCGGCGACAAAGAGGTCCGCCGCCGCAGGGACGCTCAGGGCAAGAAGGCCGAGGCAGAAGAAGAAAGAGAAGGGCGCACGCATCGCATCCCCATGATGTCCCGATTCCCGACTCCCGACTCCCGACTCCCGATTCCCGACTCCCGATTCCCGATTCCCGATTCCCGTCCCCCGATTCCCGATTCCCGTCACAAGCCATACTGCAGGTATTCCAGTTGAAGGAGGCTGATTTCCGATGAAATCGAAGTTGCTTCTTTGTGTGGGTGCGGGCGCTCTCCTCGTGCTCGGGGCGTTCGCGATTCAGGCCGCCCAAAAACTCCTCGTCAACGGCAAGGTTGCATCCAGCGACCTCCGGATCATTGGAGGCAAGGCGTACGTGCCCCTTGCCGACGTGGCCAAGGCCCTCGACTACACGATCCAGAAGACCAACGGGGGCTACGAACTGATCAAAGCCGGCGGAGCGGGGCAGATCGCCAACAAGAACGTGGGCGCGGTAGGGGAGGAGGTCTTCTCCGGCCAATGGAAGTTCACCGTCGTCAGCGTCGATCGGGTGGCCGAGGCCGTACCCGAATACCTCCCGAACGAGGTGTGGAACCGGCGCACCGCGGGGAACGGAATGGAGATCGTGGTCCTCAAGTGCCGCGTCAAGAACGGGACCGACAAGAAGGACACGATCGTCCTGGACAAGTGGGAAGGCAACAATACGACGCTGACCGACATGGACGAAAACGCCTACGAGCCGACCCAGCATGGCTACGACGGCAAGTTCAACGAGCACTTTCCCGATGGGGCGACCTTCTTGCCTGGAGGCGCTGTCAATTTCAACCTAAGGTTTGAAGTGCCCAAGAACGCGAAGCTCAAGGACCTCGTGTTCACGGTGATCCGCTACGACGATCGGAGCAACACCAAGACGAAGGCGCCGACGGACTTCCGCGTCCATCTCAACACCGATTCCCGAATCCCGATTCCCGATTCCCGTCCCCCGGGGTAGAAAGAGGGTGGTAAAGGAGGCATAGCGATGAACGCTAAGCAATCGTCTCTTGTCATTGCCGTCGGCCTCGTGGCCACCGCGGTTGTGGTAGGGCAGCAAGGGCGCCTGCCCCTTGGGCAGCGTCTGCCGACGCAGAGCATGGTTCGCTTGGGCCAGGTGCGCCAACTGCCTGCGATCAACCTGAGGCAGCAAGGAGCTCTGACCGCCTTCACCTTGCTCGAACAGCAGATGTTCGGCGCGGGCGACCGACGCATCGTGCTACTCGAAGAGGGGGGTACCCCCGGACGCAGCTTCCCGACCACGATCCAACGCCCCTCGATCTCGCCCCACAACGCGAACCAGCTCCTGGTCGGAGACCTTGGTGCGAGGACGATCTCGACGTTCGACGTCAAGACCGGAAAGCTGAGTCCGTTGCTGAACCTCCGGGAGGTTCGAGATCAAGGGCCCCCGTCTCCGCCCACGATCGACCAACTGCAAGCGGGCGAGTTCTCAAGCGTGGCTTCGGACGGCAAGAACGTCTACGTCGCCGTCGAAGCGGGATTCTCCAGCGCGATCTTCAAGATCGACCCGGCAAGCAAACGCATTGTCGCGAAAACATGGGCATCCGCCGAAGATCCGGAGGCGATGACGTTTCACGACGGATCGCTCTACGTGCTCGTGGGCCAAGGTCGGGAAGTTCGGCGGTTCTCCGAGTCCCTGGTGAAGAGCCACGATCTGATCTCCCTGCCGACTTCCGGCAAGGGGCTGGGCGTCACGGGCTCGGAAGTGCGGACTCTGGCGAACAACCAGACGCGCGTGGCGAGATACACGATCGGCGGCCAGTTGCTGTCCCGAACCACCCTCCGCGCGAATCTCGACCTTCGGCGCCCCGTGAGGCTGAGCCCCAAACTTCGAATCAAACTTCCAGCGGGGTTGCTCAGGAAGCGGTACGCCGTGTTGATCTGCGGCGATCTCGCCGAGAACTTCTCGGGCGAGTGCTTCTGGAACGATACGGTCTGGATGTTCAAAACCCTGCTGGCCAACGGCTATCAACCCGCGGACATCTTCGTCCTCTATGGGGATGGAGTGGATTACGCGTCGGCCAACCCCGCGTACCAGCACCCGTCGACCGTGACGGACTTCGCCGCGACGACCTCGCAGGTGAATCTCGTGCTGGACGGCCTGAAGAACGGCGACGCCGCGAACGCCATCCCGAAGATGGACTCGAACGACACGCTGTTCGTGTGGACGTTCGACCACGGCGCGTCGTCGGGAGGCGTCGCATATCTGTGCCTTCGCGACGCGTGGATGAGCGCGTCTTCGTTCTCGACGAAGCTCAATGCGATTCCCTATGAACAGCGGGCGATCTTCATGCAGCAGTGCTACAGCGGGGGGTTCATCAACTCCCTCAAGAACAACAAGACCTTCATCTCCACGGCGTGTCGCAGCGACGAGGTCGCACGACCGGCCGATACGGAGAACGAGATGGTGGGTGGGAAGACGTACTCGCACGGCGAGTTCAATTACCACGTGACCACGGCGCTGAACCGCCTGAAGACGAGCCCTCCGGGAGGAGCGGTGAACGCCGACGGCAACAGCGACACCTTCGTCTCCTCGGGTGAGATGCACGCGTGGAACGTGTCTCACGAGAGCCGACCCGAGACCCCACAGGTCAACGATATGGGCGGCATTGGGAACGTGTTCAGGTTCAAGAAGTAGGCTGCACGGCAAGAAACCCCGTCCCGGCCGAAATCGGCGGGACGGGGTCTTTGCGCAGCGCCCATTCCGTGGGCTTACTTGATGCCGTCCGCAGGTACGCGGAAAGCCAGGTCGTTGGTGAGGCGAACCCCAAAGCGCGTGCCGGTGTCGAGCGCCACGTCCCGCACCTTCGCCTTGTCGATCGTACCAAAGAGGTAGCCGAGCGCCCCTCCGATCAGGGAGTCGGTAAGGAGGTTGCCCTTGGTGAGCACCGAAACCAGGGCGCCGGCGCCCGCACCGTAGCCGACGTACTTGAGGTCGTCCTTCTTGCTGGAGGCCTTTGCCACCAGTTTTCCGTTCTCCGTGGTCACGCTGTTGCCGTCCAAGCCGTGCAGCACGCCGTCGATGCGGTGGCGCGATCCGTCCGGCAAAGTGATCCGGTCGAACTCAAGACCCAACGCTCCAGGTGTGTCGCCGATCTTGGCGCTGACCGCGGAGACGCGACCTTCGAGGGTTGTGCCCTTGGGCAGCCTGTTGTACTGGTCGGCGCCCGAAGTGTCCAGCGGTGCGGTGAACCGGTCTCCGACTCGAGATGCGTTCGAGCTCAACTTGGTGTTGAGCGTGAACGGAATCACGATTCCCGGGCTCATGTGCGCCACGACGGTGTCGTTAAGGGCTGGGGGGATCGTCGCGATCGTCCCTGTCGTGACGATCTCGACCGTACGGGTCGAGGCGATCCACTCCACACTGGCACCGAGCGCTTCACTCAAGAAACGAAGGGGAACCATCGTGCGGCCGTTGGTGATGGACGCGGGCGCGTCCAACCGCATCTGGTTGCCGTTGACGCTGGCGTAGTTGGAGTTGATGGGCAGTCGAATGACGTCGGTTCCGCGTTGGGCGGTCACCGTTCGGGAGTTGGCATCCCACACCACGCTTGCGTTCATGTACTCGAACACGCCGCGGACGGGGACCATGACCCTTCCCTGGGACATCATGGGTTGCACATCGGCAAACGTGACGAGGTTGTCGTCCACGGTGGTCCGAATGGTCTGGGCGCTCGCCACTCCGGCGAGCGAGACGGCTGCAAGGGTCAGAGTGAGGGCTAGGTTTCTCGGACCTTGCTTACTCGACCTGGATTGGAAACCTAGGGTTTTCATAACAAGGGGATCCTACTTGGGAATCCTAGGGCAACACCAGTCTGCCTACCGAGTGTCAGTAGAACCATAGACAGAACTCGGCGGACTTGCAGACTATGGCCAGTACCGGTCATGATTCAAGCATCATGTTGTGGACACTCGTATTGATCCTTCTCATCTTGTGGATTCTTGGCATGGTGACCGCGACTACCTTGGGTGGTCTGCTTCACGTGTTGCTTGTGGTCGCTGTCATCGTCGTGATCGTGAACCTCCTCAGTGGGCGAAAGGCCCTCTAGGCTCGATAGTCCTGCTCAAGGAGGCACCATGGGTATAGTGGAAGAAGTAGCCTCTGAATTGCAGCTTGGGCCGGAGCCATTTATCAGTACGCAAAGCCTCTCTCCGCGCGAATCCGAAATCGTCGAGTTAGCCATCGACGGCCTCACCAACGAGGGTATTGCCAATCATCTCGGGTTGAGCGTCGGCACCGTGAACACGTACTGGCTCCGCATTCGACTCAAAGTGGGCGGTGTTGGAAGGACCGACAGCGTGGCCAAGGTGATCACCGAACGCGCCGAACGCGCTCTGGCGGCCGCAAACGTCGACAGCCAGGACCTCCGCGACCATATCGCGGACCGAGAACTTGCTTTGTTGCAAGCCAAGGCGTCCCTTGCGCTCCTGCAACTGGCGATCGATCAGATCAAATCGACCGTGTGGGCAACGGACAGGGATCTCTCGATCCAGATCCTGGCCAATGGGCTCATGCCATCCTCGCACTGCGGTGTCGTGTGGGAGACGGGCAAGACGGTCTACGAGATATTCAAATCGACAGATCCGGAAGATCTTCCCATCGCCGCGCATTTGGACGCTCTGAGAGGGAAGGAGTCGTCCCATCGGCTACGAGGCGAATTCAGCAAGATGTTGCTTCGCGTCGTCCCCTTGCGAGATGAGACGGAAGAGATCATGGGTTGCATAGGGATCATGAACTACATCGAGTAGTGTGTGACTTGAGAGGCACTTGGAACGCCCTAGTTGCTTAGCCACAAGACCGAGTGGCGGATTCCAAAGTCGTGGAGGAACCCGATGTCGTCGTGGTCTGCCATCGGTGCACTCTGGATGCCGAGTCCGCCGTAACCGACGTGCAGCATGTCGTCGTTGGACCCTCCGACCCAGCGATACCCCCAGATCACGTCGCCGCCAAACCAGGCGGCGGCGGGCGCCGACCGGGATTGCGTCCACTCGTCGTAGAACCGCTTCACCATCCAACCGCCCCCGATCGAGGAGTCCGCTATCTGGTGAGCGACGTACGTGCATGAGGGGTCGTTCGGCCCGGCGGTGAACCCCTTGCCGTAAACGTAGAGCCGCCCCTTGGGTCCTGCATCGCGCGATGCGTTGAAGAGGACCGTGAGCCTTCCCGTTCCGCGGCATTGGCCTTTCTCGCCCTCGACCCACTCCATCGAACGCTCGCGCAAGCGTCCTGATTGGTCCTCGAATCGGCGGATCTGCCACCTCTTGGGCCGTTGCGGGTCCTGGTCCTGAGCGAGCGCGAGCACGAGTTCGCCGGTCAGGGTGTCGGTGCACATCCCGACTGGATTCGTGCTCTGCAGGAACAGCCCGAGGGTTCGCACGAAGGTGCCGTCCCGTTCCATGACCTTGTAGTCCACGGCACCGTTCACCGGGTTCCAGAGGAAGAGGAACAGGCGCCCACCGCTCACGCCCACGGTCGGTACGAGGGCGGGGTTGGGGTCGATGACTTGCGGTTCCTCGGGCGCCAGTTGGGAGGCTTTGACGATCACGTTCTGCATGACGACCCCTTGAGCCGTTTGATAGAAGACGCGGATCTTGCCGGCGAAGCTTGCCGCAACGGGGTCTCCCACCAGCCCCTCCGGGGCGAGTACGACGGGTTCGCCCCAAGCGTAGGGTTTCTGCAGGCGCTGCAGCACCAGGCGTCCCGGCTGGTCGGGCCCGCTGGTCGGGTCCTTCGAACCCTTGGCGAGAACGGGGCTGTCTCCAAAGAGCGCGAACGCCCCGCCGTCGTGAACGAAGAGCCAGGGGGCCGTCTCGATCTTCGCCACATCGTCCCTTCGGCCGGCGTTGGTCGAGTAAGAGTAGTTGATGTCGGCCCGGATGTGTTTCTCGCCGAACACGCCGTTCCAGTTCCAGTCGATAAGCGTCGTGTCGCCGTTGGGCTTAAGGCGGAAGTGGTAGGGGCCTTTCTCGAGGAACTTCACTCGGTCGTAGGGAAGGGGGATCGTTTCGTCCAAGTCGGTTTCGTTCAGCACGTAGTCGGCGAGTGAGCCGTCGCTGTAGTGAATCTTGTTCCCGCTGTCTTCGAACGAGTAGGAGTACGCGTAGTTCATCAGGCTCGGGTAGGTGGGGCAGAGGTTGTTCGGCCAGAACCCCTCGTGGTCGAGGCCCATTTGGTGGCCGAACTCGTGCACGAACACGGCCCACAGCGCGTTTTGCCCCACGGTGCCGCCGTTGCCCAACTGGTCGGCCTGGCCCCCGCCGCCGGGGGTGACCTGCATCCAGTGCACCACGCCCTGCCACTTGGGCGGTAAGAACTTGGCCCGGTTTTCCCGCCACCCGTTGTTGAGATCGTCTCCCGTGACCGGATCGAGGAAGATGGGGTGGAAGCGGATGCCGTCTTTGCCGTCGGGATTCTGGATCTTGAGCGTCGTGTAGAACTTGTCGACCAGCTCGAATTGACTCTTGACCAGATCCTCCTTCACCGTCTCAAACCGTGAGATCAGGCAGATGGCGTCGAGGTGGTTGGGGTCGCAGCCGAGGCCCTTGAGGTCGAGGTCGCGAAACGTGCCGGTCTCCCATCCGTCGAGGAGCCCATCGCCGTCGGTGTCGGGGTTGAGGGGGTCGGTTCCCAACGCCTGTTCTTGGGTGTTGTCGAGGCCATCGTGGTCGAAGTCGGTCTCGCCGGGAGTGAGTGCCCGGCGCAGAAACACTTCGTTGCGCGTGTGCTTTTCAGACCCGTAGCGAAACGAGACGAGGTCGAGGTCGCCATCTCCGTCGACATCGCCGATCGCGGCGGCGGTTGGCGCGGGGGGAAGGCCGTCGGCGGCGAGTTGGGTGGTGCCTTCTGGGGTCCATAGGGTGTCGTCCCAAGTCGCGAACCCGGGACCGGCTGCCGGGCGCGAACCCTTGCGCGCCGTTCCGATTCTCGCGCCGATCTTGAGAGACTCGGGATCGAGAAGGTGGATCTCTCCCCGGGCGCTCTCGCAGATGAGGGCGGAGCCGGCATCGCCGATCCAGAGCGTGCTCTTGGGCACGCGCACCGTGGTTGCCTTTCGAGCGGCGGAGTCGATGCGGAACGCGCGCCCGTCCTGCGTGGAGAACGCGAGGAGCGCCTTGCCGCCGTCGAGGACCGCCACCGCGGGCGCGGCGAGCGGAGCGGGAAGCTCGACCCAATCCGGAGTGTCCTGGAACTTCCGCTTCTGAAGGGATCCGGCGAGGCGCAAGGTCTTGCCGTCGAAGATCCCCACGACATCGGCGCCTGGAGTTGCGTCGATCGTTCCCACGGCAGCGGCCTGGCACTCCTTGCCCCAGTTGGTGAGAGCTTGGAAGCCTGGCGCACTCTTTTGGCCCGCTACGGATGGGCCGACGTCGAGGATGCACGCCCCCGGCGGGTACACAGCCACAAGGTCTGCGAAGCCGTCGGCATCCACATCGCCCACGAAAGGCAGGCGTGGCGGGGCTCCGGTCCCGAGCGCCCAGGGCTGGGGCGGGGCGAACGCCGGAGGCATGCCCAAGGCGAGAAGCAGTGCAACCATGCTGAGTCCAGTTTGCCACCAACTTGGGAGTGGTTTTGGTGGGACTCGCGATAGACTGCGAACAATGGCGGAGATCACACGCAGGACGATGTTGAAGGCGGCGGGTAGCGCTGCCGTGGGGCTGGGCTGGGCCGGACGGGTCCTGGCCGTGATGGAGGATGGATCGATCGTGGTTCAGCAATCGCGAATTCCGGAGCAGAAGAACCTTTCCGCCGCGTGGCGGAACAGCCTGGTCGAGCGGGGGACCAAGGAGGTCTGGAGCGGCCCCGACCTCGAGTCGATCGGGATGCCCGTCGGCGGCATCGCCGCCGGCCAGCTCTACCTGTGCGGCGACGGCACGCTGGGTTGGTGGGAGATCTTCAACCACCACACGTTCTTCGGCTACGGCTTGACCTCGTACGCCAAGCGCGCCATCCCGAAGCCCGTGAAGTTCGGGTTCCGAATCGAGTGCGCGGGTCGCTCGTGGAGCCTCGACAAGGACGGTTTTTCCAATGTTGCGTTCCGGGGCGAACACCCCATCGGGACCGTGACCTACCAAGGCGACTGCCCGCTCGAGGCGACGGTGACGGCTTACTCGCCCTTCATCCCGCTCAACGCAAAAGACTCCGCGCTGCCTGCGACGGTGTTCGAAATCGAACTCGCCAATCGCGGCGCCTCGCCCGTGCAGGCGACGTTGGGCGGCTTCCTCGAAAATGCGGTGGCCGCCTCCGCGAAGGAAGACCCCGGCCAGCGGAAGCGCTCGACGACGCGTGTCGAGGAGCCTGGCCTCGCGATGATGGTGCACCGCGCCGACCCGGCCAAGCAGACCCTCGGCGAGCCGCCTGCGGCCGTTCGCAAGCCCGTGTTGATCGCGGATTTCGAGGGGCCCGATTACGGCGATTGGACCGTCGAGGGCGATGCCTTCGGCAAAGGCCCTGCCCGGGGCACGTTGGCCGATCAGAACCCGGTGACCGGGTTCGTGGGCAGCGGCCTCGTCAACAGCTTCTACAAAGGCGACGGGACCACGGGCCGCCTCTTGTCGCCGGAGTTCGTTTTGGACCGGCGCTTCCTGAACTTCAAAATCGGCGGCGGCAATTTCCCCGGCGAGACGTGTGTGAACTTGCTCGTGGACGGCAAGTTGGTGCGCACCGCGGCGGGTCGGAACTCCGAGAAGCTTCTGTGGGAGACGTGGGACCTTGGCGATCTGGAAGGCAAACGAGCGCGGATCGAGATCGTCGACAAAGCCACGGGGGGCTGGGGGCACATCAACGCCGACCACTTCGAACTTGCCGACTCCATCCAGTCGCTCGAGGACCTGAAGGTCCGGAACGGCGACGCCAACCGCGACCACGGGACCTTGGCGTTGGCCCTTTTGGCGACCGGCACCGCACCGAGCGCCTCCAGCTACGGATTCGAAGAGCCGTATATCGGCGAGGTGGCAACCGAGTCCTTCACGGTTGCGCCGGGCGCATCGAAGACCTTCCGGTTCGTGCTGGCTTGGCACTTCCCGAACCACCCGAACGGCCGGCAGTACGCGAACTGGTTCGAAGACGCGGCGGCCGTCGCTCGGTATGTGGACCATCAGTTCGACCGGCTGAGCGCGGACACGAAGCGGTGGCGCGACACCTACTACGACTCCACCCTCCCGTACTGGCTCTTGGACCGCCTCCACTCCACCCTGGGGAACTTGGCGACGGGCACCACCGAGTGGTGGGGCAACGGCCGGTTTTGGGCGTGGGAAGGGGTCGTGTGCTGCTCGGGCACCTGCACGCACGTGTGGAACTACGAGCACGGCCTCGCGCGGCTCTTCCCCGAGATCGAGCGCAACATCCGCACGCGCCAGGACTTTGGCGCAGGGTTCGACGAGGCGACGGGCCTCGTTGGCTTCCGAAGCGACAAGGCGTACGCCGCGGACGGGCAGTGCGGCACGATCCTGAAGGCGTACCGCGAGCATCTGACCGGCGCGGACTCGGGTTTTCTGCGCGAGAACTACCCGCGGATCAAGAAGGCGCTCGAGTTCCTCATCAAGCACGACGGAAACGATGACGGCGTGCTCGAAGACAGCCAGCCGAACACCTATGACATCGACTTCTACGGGCCGAACACGTTCGTGGGCTCGCTCTACCTGGGCGCCCTACGCGCGGGGGAGGAGATGGCGCGGGAAGTCGGAGATCCGACCTTCGCGGCGAAGTGCCGGACGTTGTTCGAGAAGGGAAGCGCGGAGACGGTGAAACGGCTGTGGAACGGCGAGTACTTCGCGCAAGTGGTGGACGAGAAGCAGCACGCAAAGTATCAGTACGGACCCGGCTGCCTGTCCGACCACCTGTTCGGCCAGGGCTGGGCGCATCAGGTGGGGTTGGGGGCGCTCTATCCGCCGGAGATGGTCAAGAAGGCGCTGCAGTCGGTGTGGAAGTACAACTGGGCGCCGGACGTCGGCCCGTACAACAGTCTGTGGAAGCCCGAACGCCCCTACGCGGTGCCGGGCGAGGCCGGTCTGTTCATCTGCACGTGGCCGAAGGGCGGCCGGCAAGGTGAACCCGTGCGCTACCGGGACGAGGTGTGGACAGGCATCGAGTACCAGGTGGCTGGCCACATGATCTGGGAGGGGATGGTCGAGGAGGGATTGGCGATCTGCAAGGCGGTTCACGAGCGCTACCACCCCGCCAAGCGCAACCCGTACAACGAGGTTGAGTGCAGCGACCACTACGCCCGCGCCCTTGCGTCGTGGGGCGTGTTCACGGCGCTGGCGGGGTTCGAGTACCACGGCCCGCGCGGCGTGCTCGGCTTCGCCCCGCGCGTGTCGCCGGAGAAGTTCCGCTGCGCGTTCACGGGTGCCGAGGGTTGGGGCTCGCTGGAGCAGCGGATCGAGGGCGGGCGTCACACCGCACGGGTGGAACTGACCTGGGGTCGCCTCGGTTTGTCGGAACTGCAACTTCAGTCGAAGGCGCAGGGCGAAGCCAAGGCCAGTGTGGGAGGGAAGGCAGTCCCCTGCACCACCACTCGCGATGGAGAGCGTCTCGTCGTCCACTTCGCGCCAGCGCTCGCGCTGGTCGAGGGGCAGACTCTAGAAGTGACGCTCTGACTGTGGGAGTGCGCGAGCTTGCTCGCCGCCCTGTCCCCGAGCGGCTCGCCGCGAGTCGGATCGCCGACCAAGGTCGGCGGTAATCAAGGCGCGACCAAGGTCGCGCACTCCCAAAGGGAGCTAGACTTCTCAAATGGCGATGTTGGCGTTGCTGGGGATGGTGGGTGCGATGGCGGTGGGAAGTCTGCAGCCGGTGGAGCTGCGTTGCGAAGCGATGGTGGATCCGGTGGGCGTCGGGCTGAAAACGCCCCACCTGAGTTGGAAGCTGCGGGCGACCCAGGCCGGGGCGCGAAACCAGCGTCAAACCGCGTATCAGATACGGGTTGAGACCGACGGCAAACCCGCGAAGGTCTTGTGGGACACGGACCGCACGGAGTCCGACGCCACCTACGGAATCCTCTATGGCGGCTCGCCGCTGGCTTCCGGACAAGCGTGCCGGTGGCAGGTGCGCGTTTGGGATCAGGACGGCCAAGCCTCGCCCTGGAGCGAGCCTGCGACCTTCTCGATCGGTCTCCTCGACAACGAGGCGATGCAGGCGCAGTGGATCGGGCTCGATGCCCCGCGACTCGCCTTGGAGGCTTCGCAGCCCTTCTACGGGGCCAAGTGGATTTGGCATCCCGCGGACCCCGCGGGTAAGGTGCCCGCAGGCGTGAACCGCACGTTCCGCAAGTCGTTCGTCGCGCTCCCGAATCTGGAGGCCGCGACCTTAAGGCTTTCGGCTGACGACCAGTTCGAGGTGTTCCTCAATGGCCAACAAGTCGGGGCGAGCGACGGCAACGCCGATGCGTGGAGGCGCCCGGTCACGTTGGACCTGCGACCCCATCTGCAGGTTGGCGAGAACACGTTGGAGATTCGCGGCCACAACACCGTCGAAGGGGCCGCCGCCGTGCTTGCCAAGCTTCGGATGCGCTCGCGCGGCGGGCAGGCCGAATCGGTGGTCACGGACGAATCGTGGCAGACCGACGGGGCCGCGGCCAAGGTGATCGCCGCGTTCGGGGACGGGCCCTGGGGCTCCGGCGTCGGCACGAATGTCTTGCTGCCTCCCGCACTGTTCCTCCGGCACCCCTTTCATGTCAACAACGGTGTCCGCCGGGCGATCGTGTACTACTCCGCCCTCGGGCTGGTGGAGCTTCGCCTGAACGGGAAGAAGGTTGGGGACGACCTGTTCGTTCCGGGCTGGAGCGATTACGACGATCGCGTCTATGTCCGCGCGGTCGACGTCACCGATCGGCTGATGCACAACGACAACGTGGTGGGCCTGATACTGGGCGACGGCTGGTACTCCGGCTATATCGGCTACGGGCACCGCCGCGACCACTACGGTTCGAGGACGCGCGCGTGGGCGCAACTTGTGATCGAGTACGACGATGGCTCGAAGCAAGTCGTGGCGACGACACCGGAGTGGCGCGCCAAGACGGGGCCGATCGTGGAGTCGGACTTCCTGATGGGCGAGCGGTACGACGCGCGCAAGGAACTCGACCAGTGGGACGTGCCGGGTCAGGTGGAGCCCTCCGAGTGGTCGAAGGTGGATGTGGGCACCGAGAAGCCGGTTCGCCTCGAGCCGTTCCCGTCGCAAACCGTCCAAGTGATTCGGGAACTGCGTCCCCGACACGTGACGGAGACGGCGCCGGGGGTCTACGTCCTCGATCTGGGACAGAACATCGCCGGGTTCGCCCGGCTGAAAGTCGAAGGGAAGCCGGGTCAGGAGATCACGCTGCGCTTCGCCGAGCGGCTCTCGCCCGACGGCACGATCTACACGGAAAACCTGCGCGGCGCGCGCGCCATCGACACCTACATCTGCCGTGGAGGCGGGGTGGAGACGTGGGAGCCGCGGTTCACCTTCCACGGGTTCCAGTACATCGAGGTCACCGGCCTCGCCACGACGCCACGAGGGGACCAAGTCGTGGGGCTCGCCATCAGCACCGACACCCCCGAGGTGGGCACGCTCGAGACGTCGGACCCGATGCTCAACCAGCTCGTGAGCAACGCGTGGTGGACGCAGAAGATGAACTTCATCGACATCCCCACGGACTGCCCGCAGCGCGACGAGCGGCTCGGGTGGACAGGCGACGCCCAGGCGTACATACGCACCGCGTGCATGCTGAGCGACGTGCAGCCCTTCTTCACGAAGTGGCTCGTGGCGTTGGACGACGCGCAACGGGCGGACGGCCAGTACCCGATGGTCGCCCCGCTCAAGGTGGCCGGTGGCGACGGCGGCCCCGCGTGGGCCGACGCGGGCGTGATCTGCCCCTGGACGATCTACGACGCCTACGGCGACAAAGACCTTCTCGCCAGACACTATCCGAACATGAAGCGCTTCGTCGAGTTCACTCGCGGACGGTGCATCGAGGGGTTGCTTCCACCGAAAGAGTTCCACTGCTTCGGCGACTGGGTGAACATCGGCTCGCCCACCCCCAACGAGGTGATCTTCGAGGCGTACTTCGCCTACAGCACCGAGCTGCTGGCCCGTTCGGCGCGCGTTCTTGGAAAGAGCGAGGAAGCGGCGCACTACGAGGCCCTGCACGCCCAGATCCGCGAGGCGTTCAACAAGGCGTATGTGGGTGCGGACGGCGTGGTGAAGGGCGACTCCCAATGCGCGTACGTGCTGGCGATCGCGTTCGACCTGCTTTCGCCGGAGATGGAGCGCAAGGCCACCGAGCGCCTGGTGGCGGACATCGAGAAGCGCGGCTGGCATCTCTCGACGGGTTTCGTGGGCACGCGCGACATCATGCGCGCGCTCACGAAGGTGGGCCGCAACGATGTGGCGTTCCGGCTGCTGCACAACACGACGTTTCCGTCGTGGGGCTTCACCATCAAGAACGGCGCGACGAGCATTTGGGAGCGCTGGGACGGGTGGACGCCGGAGAAGGGGTTCCAGGATCCCGGGATGAACTCGTTCGCGCACTACGCGTTCGGGGCCGTGGTGGGTTGGATGTTCGACCAGATCGGAGGGATCTCGAACCTGGAGGCGGGATTTGCCAAAGTGCGCCTTGCGCCGCAGCTGGACCCGAACCTCAAGTGGTCGCGCTGCACCTACGATTCGGTGCGGGGCAAGATCGTGTGCGATTGGTCGGTGAAGGACCGGCGCGTCACGATGCGGGTCGTGGTACCCCCGAACGTGACAGCGGAGGTGGTGGTGCCGGGCAAAAACGCGCGCAGCGAAGGGTTGAAACCAAGGGCCGACGGTGTGTTCGAAGTGGGTTCCGGCATGTGGGAGTTCTTGGCGGACCGGTAGTTGGGTTTGGATGGGGGTGGTGGGTGGCACTTCCATGGGGTGGAAGAGGTCGTCCCGATAGAATCGGGATCGCCCCGACCAGATTCACGGACTCGAATTGAACCTGCGGCTGCGGGTCATTGGTTGCTCTTGCCCTTTGCCTTCGGCGCACCGCAGGTCAAACTCCGCACGCGCCAGGAGACGCCGGCATACAACCACGTGGTCCAGTTCGACGACTTCTGACCCGCACAATTGCCAGGAATCGCGCCGATTTGCGGGATTCGTTCCACAAGATCATTGTACGTGGGACGCGCAGTCGCTACAATCGAGTGACGCACGGGTGTCGGTCCGTCGAGATCTGTGTTCCGGGAGGGACGATGCGCGGTTTCACGACGGTAGTTGCATGGTGCGGGTTATTGATCGCGGCGGATGCCGCCTTTTTTGGGTTTGAAGGCGAAGCCGAGGTCGGCGGCCTGACGAGCCTTGTTCAGACCGACTCAGGTTTGACACTGACGATCAGCCGCTCGACGGGACTGACGTTTGGGATCCAGGACGTCCAGGGGTTTGTACCTTCCTGGGGGAATCGGGCCCTGAGTCCGTTTGCCAACTCCTCTGCGAACGACTACTTTGTCGGGAACTTCAGCAGCGCGGTGAGCTACGTCACGCTGCGCGGCGGCGATGGAGGCGGCGACCCCGACATACTCGAGCTTGAGGCGTACTCCGGACTCGACGGTACCGGCACCCTCATCGACCTGGATTCCGCAGATTACGGGACCAACGGGTTCCCGGCCGATATCGGCGTCTCCGTCGCCGGAGCGGGGATCCAATCGATCCGCTTCCGCGGCGGGTCGGGCCACGACCCCAACTGGCAGTATCCCAACAGCATGTACATCGACAACATCACGACGACGCCCGTGCCGGAGCCGGTGACCCTGGGTCTCGGGATCGGAGCGCTCGCGGCCGCCGCGAGGCGTCGCCGCGGCTCCGCCGCCGGCATCTGAGGGGACATTATGGACCGTGCCACCATCCGTGGGCACGGCCCATGGACTGCCTTGCAAGTCGTTCCGAATCGCTCGACGCTCCCCGGCGAGACGCATCGTGATCGTGATCGACCGGTGGCCTCGTCCCATGCGCCGCGAGGGCCCGGCGATCTGGACCAGTTGAGGGCGCTCGATCCGACGAAATCCGCGCGTTGAACTTGCCCAAACCTTCATTGGGTGGAAAAGGTCGCCGTAATCCCATCAGGCACCGGCTTATTGAAACCCCGGGGAAGGAGCATGGGCCGCCTGAGACGAAACCCATGGGGATGGCGCTCGTGGAGATTCAAGAGGTGTCCCACGCTTACGGCGCCACCCAGGCCCTCGACGGGCTGAACCTCACGCTCCACGAAGGTGAGGTGCACGCCGTCTGCGGGGAAAACGGGGCGGGGAAGTCGACGTTGAACCGCATCCTGTCGGGCACTCTCGTTCCCTCGAGCGGGACTGTGCACCTCGACGGCGAACCGCTTCCTCTGGGCAGCGTGCCTGGGTGCGAGGCGGCGGGCGTCGCCATGGTGCATCAGGAGCCCTCGTGGTTTCCCGATCTCGATGCTGCCGACAACCTGTTCCTCATGCACGAACCGGTCGCCGCGGGCATCTGGTACGACCGCACCGAAGCCCGAAGGCGGACCCTGGAGCTTCTGGAGTCGCTGGGAGAGCGATTCCCGGTCGATCGGCCCCTCGCCGAGCTGACCTTCGCGCAGCGCCAGATGGTGGCGATCGCCCGGGCCCTTGCCCGGAAGTGCCGTGTGTTGATCCTCGACGAACCCACGGCCTCGCTTTCGGCGAGGGAGGTGGACGCGCTGTTCCGCGTCGTGGGATCGCTGCGCGATCGCGGGGTCACCGTACTCTACGTCACGCATCGGCTCGACGAGGTGTTCGCCCTCGCCGACCGGGTGAGCGTGCTCCGCGACGGGCACCTGGTCTCCACCCACGGGATCGACGCCGCATCGCCCAAACAGGTGGTCCACGACATGATCGGGCGGGCGATTCCCGAAGCGGAGCGCGGGCCGTCGTCGAGGGGCGAGCCGCGGCTGTCGGTCCGGGGCCTGGGCCGGCGAGGCGCGTTCGAGGGCATCGACCTGGAGGTGGATTCCGGGGAGGTCGTGGTCCTCGCCGGCCTCGTGGGCGCCGGGCGCTCCGAAGTGGCGCGGGCGATCTTCGGACTCGACCCGCCCGATGCGGGCGGGGTGGAGGTGGCGGGGAAACCTCTTGCTCTGGGAGACCCCGCTCAGGCCTTGCGCGCGGGCATCGCGTACCTTCCTGAGGATCGGCAATCGGAGGGGCTGCACGTGCCCCTCTCGATCCGCGAGAACGTCTCGATGGCCTCCCTGGGGAGCGTGAGCCGCGCCGGTTGGATGAACGTGCGCGCCGAAGCCGCCCGAGCGGAACACGCGGTCCAGCAACTTGCGATTCGCGCCTCTGGAGTGGAGGCTCCGGTGGCTTCGCTTTCCGGGGGAAACCAGCAGAAGGTGCTCCTCGGCAAGTGGCTCGCCACGGCGCCGAGCGTGCTGATCCTCGACGAGCCCACCCGAGGCGTCGACGTGGGGGCCAAATCGGAGGTCCACAGGACCATCCGAGCGCTCGCGGCCGAAGGAATGGCCGTGCTTGTGATCTCGTCCGACCTTCCCGAGGTTCTCGCGCTGGCGGACCGCGTGGTGGTGATGCGCGAGGGCACCATCGCGGGCGAGTTGCCCGCGGAGTCCGCCACCGAAGAGGGCGTTTTGGAGTTGGCGCTCCCGCGAGGCGCCGAGACCGTTGCGTCCGTCGCGAGGCGAGGGATTGGCCGCGAGGCCGGGGTCGCACTGCTGCTGGGGGCCACCGTCGTGTTTGCGGCGTTGATGAACCCCGCGTTTCTTTCGCTCGAAAACGTGCGCGACATGCTGGTCCGCATCGCTCCTGTGGCGATCGTCGGGTGCGGACTGACGCTCGTGGTGCTCGCGCGCGAGATCGACATCTCCGTGGGTTCTTTGATGGGGGTGTGCGCGGCCGTGCTAGGGCTCGCGGGTTCGACGGACCGCTGGGGATTGCCCGTGGCTGCCGCTGCGGCGCTGTGCCTGGGCGCCGGATTGCTGGGCGGGCTGGTCAACGGCCTGCTCGTCACGTTCGGGCGCGTGCCCTCGATCATCGCGACGCTCGCGACCCTCTCCATCTTTCGGGGCGTGACGGAGCTGCTCCTCGGCGGCCGTTGGGTGGAGCACATGCCCGACGGGCTGCGTGCTTTCGGGACCGGTTCGCTGGCGGGGCTGCCCTACGTCGTGCTGGCTGCTCTGGCGATTTCTGTTGCTACAATCTGGGTGCACCGCCGCACGCCCTTCGGGCGGCGCGTCGTGGCGCTCGGGAGCGCGCCGGAGTCGGCGCAGCGCGCGGGCGTGCCTTCGCGCCGGATCCGCCTCGCGTGTTTTGCCCTTGCGGGGTTGTTGGCGGGCGTGGCGGCGCTCTTCAGCGCGACGCAGCTCCAGGTCGTCGAGTCGGGCTTCGGTGTGGGATTCGAGCTGTCGGTCGTGGCTGCGGTGGTCGTCGGCGGCACCTCGATCCGTGGGGGAAGGGGAGGAATGGTCGGAACCCTCCTGGGCGCCACTCTGCTCGGCATCGTCGGCTCGGTGCTGATCTACCTGCGCCTTGGGGACGCGGCGACGTATTGGGAGCGCGCGATCCAGGGCGGCTTCATCGTGGCGGCGGTCCTGGGCGACGCGTTGGGGAGGCGGCGATGAGGCGCATCCTTCAAACGCACGAGGCCGCCTTGGCCGTGCTGTTGATCGTGGGATTGGCAGTGGCGGGAACGATGGACCCGACCTTCGTTTCGCTGCGCGCGCAGACGCTGCTCTCCACCCACGTGTGGGAGCTGGCGATCGTCGCCGTGCCGACCATGCTGATCATCGTGTCCGGGGGCATCGACCTTTCGGTGGGTTCGATCGTGGCGCTGGCCGCCGTGGCGTTCGGGCTCCTCGTCGAAGCGGGTTGGGCCGTGCCGTGGGCCGCAGCGGTGGCGCTTGTTGTGGGCGCGGCGTGCGGTTCGGTGAACGGCTGGTTGGTGGCGCGCCTTCGGGTCCACCCTCTGATCGTCACGCTCGCCACCATGGCGGTGTTTCGCGGGGTCGCGGAGGGTGTCAGCTTGGCGAGGCCGTTGTCGGGCTATTCGGAGGGCTTTCGCCAACTTTCGGAGGGCCGTTTGGGGGGCATGCCGCTGCCGGGAGTGGTGTTTCTCATCGTCGTGCTTGCCGCGGGGATTGCCATGCGCAAGACCACGGTGGGGCGCCAAATCGTGGCGATCGGGTTGAACGAGGTTGCCGCCCGCTACTCGGGGCTGCGGGTCGCGCGGGTGAAGATGTTGCTCTATGCGGGCAGCGGGCTGGCTTGTGCGGTGGCGGCGCTGCTGCTGGTCGCGCGGAACAACACGGCGAAGGCGGACCTGGGCACGGGTCTCGAGCTGGAGGCCATCACGTGCGCGGTGCTCGGCGGCACGCGCATCGAGGGGGGCACGGGCAACGTTTTCGGGCTTCTGCTCGGTATCGTATTGATTCACGAGACGCGCGAGTTTGTGAGTTGGCACTGGAAGCAGAGCGAGTTGAACCTGATAGTGATCGGGGTGTTGCTGCTGGCTTCGGTGCTCGCCCAAAGGGCGCTTGCAGGCCGCACGGCGAGCGAGGGAACATCATGACCAACCGTATCGCGATCTTCTTGGCCTTGGCGCTGGTTCTGACCGGCTGCGGCGGCCCCAAATCAGCAGACCAGGAGCCGACGGCGGGTGGCACCAAGTCCATCACCGTCGCGATGCTCCCGAAGAAGAAAGGCGTGCCGTACTTCACGAGCTGTTCCGAGGGCGCGATGGAGGCCGCGAAGGAGTTGGGGAACGTCGAGCTCATCTACGACGGGCCCACGAGCGGCGACGCGGGGGACGCGGTGAAGCTGATCGACCAGTGGATCGCCCAAGGTGTGGACGTGATCGCGGTTTCGCCCAACGACCCCGACGTGCTCAGTCCCGCGATGAAGCGCGCCCGAGACGCGGGCATCCACGTGCTGACGTGGGACGCCGACGGAACGCCGGATTCGCGCGAGTTCCTCGTGAACCAGGCGACACCGCAAGAGATCGGGTACTCGCTGGTGGACGCCATGGCCAAGGATTTGGGCGGCGACGCCGCCACGGGGGACGTGGCGATCGTGACCGCCGCGCTCACCGCCGCGAACCAGAACGAGTGGATCAAATACATCAAGGAGCGACTCCCGAAGTACCCGGGCCTCCACTTGGTGGCAACGAAGCCCTCGAACGAGGATCAGAAGCTCGCATTCTCCGTGACCCAGGACCTCATGAAGGTCTATCCCAACCTCAAGGGCGTGTTCGCGATCTCATCGGTCGCCTTTCCGGGGGCGGCGGAGGCGGTGAAGCAGGCGGGGAAGAGCGGGCAGGTGCTCGTCACGGGCCTTGCGACCCCCAACGACATGCGCGCCTACGTGAAGGACGGGACGGTCCAATCCGTGATTCTATGGAATACGAAGGACCTGGGCTACCTCACGGTCTACGCCGCCAAGGCGCTGGTTGACGGGGATCTGAAACCCGGCGCCACGGTGCTGAAGGCCGGGCGGCTAGGCGAACGCAAGGTCGAGGGCGACCAAGTGATGCTGGGCGGCACCCTCACGTTCACGAAGGACAACATCGACAACTTCGACTTCTAACCCTCGGTCGGTAGAATGAAGCCATCCCCATGGCGACCCCTCCCGTTTCTGTCGAACGCCTGACCGAGGCCTTTGGCCCCAGCCTCAACTATGTGCCGCCCGGTGGCTGGCAGGGTCGCGGCGAGCCTGAGAAGCTGGTGAAGACACACTGCTGCTTCTGCGGGCAGCAGTGCGGGATCCAGCTCAAGGTGCTCGACAACAAGGTGATCGGCTTCGAGCCTTGGGAGGAGTTCCCGTTCAACCGCGGCAAGCTGTGCCCCAAGGGAGTGAAGCGCTACCTCCAGGGCAGCCATCCCGACCGTTTGCTTGGCCCTCTCAAGCGCGTCGAGGGGCGGGGGTTCGAGCCCATCGGATGGGAGGAGGCTTTCTCCACCACGGTCCGTGAAATCCAGCGCGTGCAGGAGAAGTTCGGCAAGGACGCGGTGGCCGTCCTTTCCGGCGTCTCGTTGACCAACGAGAAGAGCTACCTGATGGGCAAGTTCGCCCGGGTCGGCCTCCAGACGCGCGAGTTGGACTACAACGGCCGGCTGTGCATGGTGAGCGCGGGCACCGGGAACAAGAAGGCGTTCGGCATCGACCGCGCGGCGAACTCGTGGGCCGACATCCCTTTGGCCGAAGTGATCCTCTGCGTCGGAACGAACGTGGCCGAGTGTTCGCCCATCACGACCGACTACATTTGGCGCGCGCGCGACCGGGGGGCCAAGCTCATCATGGTCGACCCGCGCGTCACGCCCCTTGCGCGAACGTGCGACCTCCACCTTCCGGTGCGACCCGGAACGGACAGCGCGCTGCTCACGGGCCTGCTGCGGGTCCTCATCGAGGGCGGCTACGTGGACGAGGGGTTCGTGGCGGAGCACACGAGTGGATGGGAGGAGGCCCGCGCGTCCGCGCTGGCGCAGACGCTCGAAGAGGCGTCCCGGATCAGCGGCGTGCGCGTCGAGGACATCGAGGCGGCCGGCCGGATGTGGGGGGAAGCAAAAACAAGTTTCTTGCTGCACGCGCGCGGAATCGAGCACCACACCAAGGGTGTCGACAACGTGCTGGGCTGCATCAACCTCGTTTTGGCGACGGGGCGCTTGGGAAAGCCCGGCTGCGGCTACGGGACGATCACGGGCCAAGGCAATGGCCAGGGAGGGCGCGAGCACGGTCACAAGTGCGACCAGTTGCCTGGAAACCGGGACATCGAGAACCCGGAGCACCGCGCGTGGATTTGCAAGGTCTGGGGGATCGAGGACAGCGAGCTTCCGCGCAAGGGACAAACGGCGCAAGAGATCATGAACGCGATCCACGCGGGTGAGATCAAGGCACTTGTTTCCATCTGCTTCAACCCGCTCGTTTCGCTCCCGGACTCCGACTTCACGCGCGAGGCGCTTTCCAAGCTCGAGCACTACACGGCGATCGACTTCTTTCTCAGCGAGACCGCCCACCACGCCGACATCGTGCTGGCGGGATCGCTCCACGAAGAGGAGGAGGGGACGAGCACCAGCGCCGAGGGGCGGGTGATCCGGATCCGGAAAGCCGTGGATCCGCCGGGAGACGCCAAGGCCGACACGGAGATCATCCTCGAGTTGGCGCGGCGCTTGGGACGGGGGCGGTACTTCGACCATTTCAAGAGCAGCGAGGACATCTTCGACGAGCTGCGCATGGCGAGCAAAGGTGGGACTGCGGACTATTACGGCATCACCTACCAGCGCATCGAGGAGGAGTTCGGCGTGTTTTGGCCGTGCCCGGAGATCGGGCATCCGGGGACTCCGCGACTCTTCGAAGACCTGAAGTTCTCCACCCCGGACGGCAAGGCGCACTTTCACGCGACCCCCTACCGGCCCAGCGCCGAAGAGCCGGACGAGGAGTATCCCGTGATTCTCACGACCGGACGGGTGGTTTCGCAGTACCTGAGCGGGACGCAAACACGGCGCATCGGTGGGCTGGTGGACCTCTGCCCCGATCCTTACGTCGAGATTCACCCCCAACTCGCCGAGACCCATGGCATCGAAGACGGAAAGTGGATGAAAGTGGAGAGCCGGCGAGGGTCGGTGGTCCTACGCGCCAAGGTCGTGACGACCATCCGCCCCGACACGGTGTTCATTCCCTACCACTGGGCAGGACGGCGTTCGGCGAACCTATTGACCAACCGCGCCCTGGATCCCCTGAGCAAGATTCCGGAGTTCAAGAAGTCGGTCGTAAGGGTGTCACCGGCCGAGGAGCCCGCGGAAGGATGAGCGAGCGGCAGTTCTACATCGATCCGAGCCGGTGCATCGGATGCAACGCGTGCGTGGCGGCGTGCGCGGAATGCGACACGCACGCAGGCGTTTCGATGATCCACCTCGAGACCATCGAGAGGGAGGACAGCGTCCAGACCACACCGGTGATCTGCATGCACTGCGAAGAGCCCGCGTGTGCGATGGTGTGCCCGTCCGATGCGATCAAGCGCACGCCGGACGGAGTGGTGCAGACGTCCCTGAAGCCTCGGTGCATCGGATGCACCAACTGCGTCTACGCGTGCCCGTTCGGCGTGCCGAAGTACGAGGCGGCGATCGACCAGATGATGAAGTGCGACATGTGTTACGACCGGACCTCGGTGGGGAAGAAGCCGATGTGCGCTACGGTGTGCCCCTCGCAGGCGCTGATGTACGGCACGCCCGAAGAGATCGCCGAGCAACGCAGCGGAACGCCGATCAACGAGTTCGTGTTCGGCTCGCGCACGATCCGCACGAAGGTGAACCTGATGGTGCCGCAGGGCCAGAAGCGTCTCGAAGTGAAGGCGGGCGCGACGATCCGGCGGAGCGATTTGCTGACCAGTTCGAGGTTGGGATGATGGACGAGCGATTGCGCGAGGATTTTCCGATCGATTGGGAAGAGGACGGCTATGTGTCGCGCCGCGAGTTCTTTAAGTTCATGACCGTCGCGAGCGGAGGGTTGGCCCTGGGCTCCCTGGGACTGGCGGCGTGGTCTCGGGGCCGTCGCGAAGGCATCTCGTTCGAACCGAAACGGATCGCGAGGCTGGACGCCCTCGCGCCCGGCTCTTCATTGGCGTTCAACTTTCCCCGCGAAACGGATATTTGCCTGCTGGTGAGGCGCCCCGACGGGGCGCTTTCGGCGTTTTCGCGCAGGTGCACCCACCTCTCGTGCCCGGTGGACTATCAGGCGGATAAGGATCGCCTGTACTGCCCGTGCCACAACGGGGCGTTCTCCGCTGAGGACGGGTCGGTGCTTCAGGGTCCGCCGCCGCACCCCTTGCCGGCGATCACGTTGGAGGTGCGCGACGGCGAGGTGTGGGCGACCGGCGTCCGGCACGCAAAGGTGCGCTCGTGAAGCCGGGAGAGGGCCGGACCCGCCAGCGATCGACGGTGTTCGTCGCGCTGCTGCTGTTCAACCTCGTGCTCGTGCTGCTCCAACTGTGGCTGTTCGTGAGCGTCCTCGAGGGGGTGGTCGGCGGAGGAAGCGCGATGGCGGTGCCCGCGGCCGTGGCAAGTCTCGGACTGTTCGCGGTCAACGTATGGATGCTGCGCGGGCTCTACCGGCTGTAGCACTCCCACACTCAACCGACAAACGGTTGGCCCTGGATGAGGGCGGCTTGGTTCAGGGCGATCAGCTTGCGCTTCGATTGGGGCGAGAGGTCCTGGTGGTCTCCGAAGTCGATTCCGACCTCGCGCATGACCGCCGCGAGGTCGTCGTGGTGCATTTGGCTCATGTACGGCTCCCCGGTGCGGGCGCAGCGTGCCTGCGGGCCGCGCGCTCCCTCCTCCTTGTAGTAGGCCACGCCGAGCTGCGCGGGCCGTTGGATGACGTGGAACAGCTTTCCGAACGGCAGCCAGAGCAGGAGGATCACCACCGTGAAGGCATGCAGAAGCGAAAGGAAGGGGAAGTTCTCTCCGCCCATCAGCTTGTAGCTCGCGGTAATCATGAGCCCGGTGACCGAGACCGCGAAGAGAAGGAACAGTGGGACGAGGTCGTTCGCCAGCGTTTGCACGGCCAAGGCGCCGCGATCGAAAAGGCGTCGGTGCATGGCCAGCGCCACGCCGATCAGGACCATCACGGCGCTGATGTTGAGGCCGTTGAACATGAAGAACGCGACCACGGAGTCAGGGGGAAAAGCGAATTGGCGCGCGCCCATGAACTCGACGACGTAGTCGCGCCCGTACTCAGCGATGCCGAACTGCACCCAGCCCCAACTGAGGGGAAAGGTGATCGCAAACGCGAGTAGACACCCCCAGGCAAGGGCCATGTGCGCCATCCAGCGCTGACGGTTCCGTCGTTCGATGAACCGCTGCGCCACGATCTGGTTCCATACGAGAACGGCGAGGCGGGCAAGATTCGGAAGCAGCCGACTCGGACGGAAGAACAGCCGCCAACTCGCCAAGAAATAGCGCCATGTGGGCGGCCGCTGAATCCACATCGTGTAGCGGTACGCGATGGCGAACGCCGCGAACACCGTCGCGGCCGCATAGGCCGCCAAGGGACGGTCGAACCGCTGAAGCGCACCGGATCCAAGCCCGATGCCAAGGAGCACAAGCAACGCCGCGCCGAACCCCGCGGCAAGGGCGATGGTCTGCGCTCGAGTGTTCGTACCAGGCACGAGTTCGAGCCTACCCCCCGGGGTGACGATTCGGCCCGACCCGTCCCGGTTGGACGGGAATGGCACGCCCGTCCAGCGGGCGTGGCACCCTCACCGGCACCCTCACCAGCACCCTCACCAGCACCCTCACCAGCACCCTCACCAGCACCCTCACCAGCACCCTCACCAGCACCTCACCAGTTCTCCGGTCCTTAGCCCATAGCGACCCTTGCGCCCTTTGCGTGAGAAGCCCCCCCCCAGCACCTCTGCGCCTCTGCGTGACACTTCCTCCCCTCCGCGCCCTCAGCAAGGCGCCTCGCACCCTTTGCGCGCATAGAACCACCAGTTGATCACGAGGTTCACCGCATAGAACGCGGCCGCACCGTAGAAGAACGACGTCGGCGAGCCGGTGCGCGCGATGATCGCGCCAAAGGCCACGGAGAAGATGAACGGACCGTACGCGGCGATGGCCGAGGTCCACCCGATCACGCCGCCCGCTTGGCGCGGCGGGAAGATCATGGGCATCTGCTTGAACGTGGACGCGTTGCCGACGCCGGAGAAGAAGAAGAGCCCCAGCATCGCCCACACGAACATGCCGAACGACGCGGTGGAGGTGGGATCCGTGTAGAGGGTCACCCACAGCGCGCAACCGAGCAACCCGATCGAGCTCCACATGGTGACGCGCGCGCCGCCCAATTTGTCGCTGATCGGGCCGAACGCGGCCCGGACCCCCGCACCGACGAGCGGCCCGAGAAACGCGTATTTCAGGGGATCGGGAGCGTTGGGAAAGTCGCCGTAGACCTTCTTGATCAGCAGGGGGAAAGCGGCGGCATAGCCGGAAAACGACCCGAAGGTCATCATGTAGAGGCTGGTCATCAGCCACGTGTGCTTGTTCTTGAAGATGTCCGTCTGTTCGCGGAACGTGGCTTTGACCGGCACGCTGCGCAACATGATCCACGCGAGCACCGCGCCCACCAGGCAGAACGGCGCCCAGACATAGGCCGCGTTCTGCAGCCAGATCTGCTTCGACACGCCATCCTTCACCAGCGTTTGCGAGCCGCCCAGCAGGCTGCCGAACATGGCGAAGCCGATGATCCAGGGCACGGTGAACTGCGCCACGCTCACGCCGAAATTGCCGATGCCAGCCTGGTACCCCAGGGCCGTGCCCTGCAGCCGCTTCGGAAAGAAGAGGCTGGTGCTGGGCATGAACGAGGAGAAGTTGCCTCCACCCAATCCCGCCAAGAATCCGAGAAACAGGAACGTGCCGTACGAGGTGTCCGGGTTCTGGACGGCGATGCCCCACCCGATGCACGGAATCACGAGCAGCAGGGTCGAGACCGCGACCGTTAGGCGTGTGCCGAGGATGGGAATGAGAAACGTGTGGATGATCCGCAGCGTGCCGGCGGCGAGGCCGGGCATCGCGGCGATCCAGAACAGTTGCTGCGTATCGAACTTGAATCCGATCCCTGGGAGCCGCACCGCGATCGCGCTCACCATGAACCACGTCGCGAACGCCAGGATCAGGCAGAAGGTGGTGACCCACAAGGTGCGCCACCCCAACCGGGATCCGCTCGCCCTCCAGAGCTCCAGGTCCTCGGGATTCCATGTCGAAGGGACGTCAGCGGGAGGGGGGGTATCGATGGTTTTCATCTACTCGTTGTCACCTCATTTGGAATTCTGGACCTCAGCTCAGCCCCCTAGTATGTCCCGCGTCATACGCGGGCACGCCCGTCTAGCGGGCGTGGCACCCAGGCGCTCTCACGCCCACAAACCACAAACCACAAACCACGAATCACCGCTCCGGCACCATGTTCCTCGTCATCTTCAAGATCACCAGGTGCATCCACACCAGGCATACGATGGAGACGGCGGCGAGGAACAGCCAGCAGGTCGTCCAGAGCCCGGTCCCTTTGAGCATGTAGCCGAACAGAATGGGGCACACAAATCCCCCGAGTCCGCCTAAAACCCCAACGATCCCGCCCACGACGCCCACGTCGTTCGGGAAGTACTCCGGGATGTGCTTGTACACGGCTGCCTTGCCCACGCCCATCATGATGCCGGCGAGGAACACCAGCCCCGTGAAGATCCAGACGTTCGCTTGGAAGTACGCGTTGGTGACTCCCCGGGCGAGCACCTCCTTCTTGACGACCTTGTCGCCAACCTGCACTTGGGGTTCGTGCCACGACTGGAACGTGGGGAGGACGAGCGCCTCCTTGTCCTTCCGGGCAAGCCCGATCACATCGGGCATCCGCTTGAGGGGATAGACCTTGTCATCCACGACGATGCGTTCCGCACTCACGGCTGTGACCGTTCCCGCGCGGTCGGCCATGACCCCTTCGCCGGGCGAGCGCACGCTCATTCGCGGCGCGACCAGCATCAGGAAGAACACCGCGCACGAGCTGAGGACCCAGTACATCGTTGCCCGTGCGCCGAATTTGTCGCTCGCCCATCCGCCGAGCGCGCGGACGACGCCTGAGGGAAGGCTGAAGATCGCGGCCATGGTTCCCGCCATCGCCAAGGTCATCGAATAGACGTTCAGGTAGTAGGGAATGAGCCACTGCGAGAGGGCCACGAAGCCGCCAAAGACGAGGAAGTAGTAGAGGCCGAAGCGCCAAACCCGTAGGTCCTTCAACGGGCGCATCATGTCGCCCATCGAGCGGCCGGCGGTCTGGGGTTTCTTCGGGACCGTGAAGACCCAGAACAGGATCGCCATCACGGCGAGGCCCGCAGCGTAGAGCTTGGGCATCATGCGCCAGCCCTCGATGCCGGCGCTTCCTTGCGTGAGCGCCTTGAGGAGGTGAGGGGCTCCCAAGCTGGTAAGCGCCGCCCCTGCGTTTCCCATGCCGAAGACCCCCAGAGCCGTGCCCTGGCGCTCTTTCGGGAACCAGACGGAGGAGTAAGCGATGCCTACGGCAAAGGAGGCCCCCGCCGTACCGAACGCAAGCCCCGCAACGAGCAGCGACGCGAAGGAGTTGGCTTCACCGACGAAGTACGCCGCCGCTGCGGCGATCAGCATCACCGCGAAGTAGACGGGCCGGCCTCCGTATCGGTCCGAGAGGTAACCCACCGGCAGCCGGAGTACGGATCCTGTGAGAATCGGGATCCCAATCAACCAGCCGATCTGGGCCTTGTCCAGATCGACGACGCGTTGATCCACGAGGAAGGTGACCAGCACGCCGTACATGGTCCAGACGGCGAAGCACACGGTGAACGCCACCGTGTTCATGATCAAGATCCGGTTGGCCAGGCTGCGTTCGCTCACACCCCGAGAGTGTAGATCACCTGGGGGCGCGCACTATGATTCGGATCATAAGGGGTGGGTAATTGGACAGGTGGGATCCGACGTAGAAAAGGTATGGCACACAAAGACCGCAAGAAGAAGGGTGGCGAGCGGAAAGAGAAGAAGACCGCCCGGATGCGTTCCGAAGTCGAGAGTCGCAAGGAGCACGCCGGCGGTCCCAAACCCACGCACGATCAACCCGACATCCAGACCTTCAAGCCCGGCCATGCCTCGGACGACACTACGCGGCCGCAGAACCGACCACGCTAGTGGTTAGTTGCCGAACTTCTCGATCCTAGCTCGGAACGAACCGCGGAAGACCGTTTTGTGCTCTTTGCTAAGCTGGAGGTCGATCACTCCGGCGATCCAACCGTTGCTGGCCTTGCCGAACCGGAGCGTCGCGGCGATGTTGTCGCCGACCATCGCCGTGTCGCTCGAACCCCCACGCTTCACCGTGGCAAACACGCCGGTGATCCCGCGGGCGACGGACCCCCGTCCAGGTCGGTAGTGCTGCTTGCGGTACGCCTCGGTCCCGAACTCCACGGGCCTGCAGTCGAGGCGAAGGTTGTCGAGCGGCTGCCCGACGTCGACCGCAAACCACACTTGGATCGTGTTGTCGGCCATGAACACATCGCGGTCCTTGAATTCGAGCAAGTACGCTTGCGCCCTGTCTTCGACTTTGCCGGCCACCTTGACCGAGTTGAGGCCCAGGACACGCAGTTCCGCCGCCGCGGCCTTGAACGGCTGGCCTCGCAGCGTGCCGGCAGCCGGGGGCGAGTCGGACGGGGCCGCGCCGGAGGCGAGAACGGCGAGAGCCAGGACCCAAGTGAATGAGCTCATACTCCAATAATGGAGACCCGGGGTCAGGGCCTCACCAGTCGTTCATACAGGTCTGGTCTCCGTGGGCCTGCGTGCTCGCCGCAAGCGGCTCACGCCCGTCCAGCGGGCGTGGCATCCACTCCCACGTCGTCGACTCACCCCTGGGAGTGCGCGCGCTTGCGCGTCGCCATTCACCGCCGGACTTTGTCCGGCCTCGGTGCCCTGCGCGCTCGCCGCAAGCGGCTCGGGTTCAGGGCGGCGAGCAAGCTCGCGCACTCCCACGTCGCCGTTCACCCCTGGGAGTGCGCGCGCTTGCGCGCCGCCTTTCACCGCCGGACTTGTCCGGCCCCGGCGCCCGGCGTGCTCGCCGCAAGCGGCTCGGGTTCAGGGCGACGAGCAAGCTCGCGCACTCCCACAGTCGGTTCGTGGGGCGGTGGGGTCTCCAGGATCCCCTTCAGCGTGAACAAGCCGATCAGGAGGATGACGGCCAT
This sequence comes from Fimbriimonadaceae bacterium, assembly GCA_023957775.1. Lineage (NCBI taxonomy): Bacteria > Bacillati > Armatimonadota > Fimbriimonadia > Fimbriimonadales > Fimbriimonadaceae > Fimbriimonadaceae bacterium. The sequence continues at coordinate 35,384 of JAMLGR010000013.1, forward strand.
CCCGGCGTGGATGATCCACTGTCGCATCGCGGGGTGGCGCGAGTCCGAACGGTCGATCCACGGCAGGAACAGCATCCCGATCGTCACCAACCCCGGCACGATCAGCGTCGCCACGACCTCCCATCCCGCAGGCATGACCTTCAGCAGCTCGTACAGGCCGAGGAAGTACCACTCCGGTCGGGGCGCGAAGTCCGTGCCGGTGGGATCGGCGATCCCCTCGATCGCAGGCGGAAATGCGAGCGCCAGATACACCAGCAACCCCATGCCCGCAAGCACCACGGCCGCATCGCGGAAGAGCTGGACGGGGAAGAACGCCACTCGCGGTCCCTTCTGCGGAAGCACGGGACCCGCGATGTGCAGGCGCCTCACCAGATAGAGGTGAATCGCCACCAGCGCCACCAACGAGACCGGTAGCACCATCACGTGCAGCGCGTAGAAGCGCGTCAGGGTGAGCGATCCCACCTCCTGGCCGCCGCGGATCAGCACCAGCAGCTGGTTGCCGATGATCGGGATCGTGCCCGCGATGCGCGTGCCCACCACGGTCGCCCAGTATGCCTTCTGGTCCCACGGCAGCAAGTAGCCGGTGAACGAGAATCCGAGGATGACCTGGAAGATCAGCACGCCCACCAGCCACGTCAGCTCGCGCGGCTTCTTGTACGAACCCCAGAAGAATACGCGCAGGATGTGCAGCACCGTGGCGATGACGATCAGCGTCGATCCCCACACGTGGAGGCCGCGCACCACAGCCCCCAGAGGCGCTTCCTGCGTGATGTGCTTCACGCTGTCGTACGCCGCCTGCGGCGCCGCCGCGTAGTACATCGCCAGCGCAACGCCCGTGATGAACTGGAACATCAGCAGCGTGAGCAACAGGTTGCCCAGGGTTTGCCACCAGCCCACGCCGGGAGGCATCGGCTCGTCGAGGTTCTTGCGGACAAAGCCCCACCAACCGAGCCGAAGGTCGGTCCAGTCTTTGAAACTCGGCCGCGTGACGATCTGCTCCTCCTCGGGGGTGAGGGGCGCTTGATCGACCGGCCGTTCGGGGGTCAGGGTTCGTTTGGACATCTCACACGCTCCGGAACACTTCGATCTTGCCGCCCTTGATGCGGACGGGATGTCGCTCGAGGGCCTTGGGCGGGGGGCCCGACACGACGCGGCCCTCCGCGTCGAACACGCCGCCGTGGCACGGGCAGAAGTAGCGCATCTTCGCGTCTTGGAACTTCACGCGGCAACCGAGGTGCGTGCAGGCCGGGTCGATCGCCACGACCTGATCGGGGTGGCGGTACAGATACAGCACGTACTGCCGGTCGACCGTCTGGTAGCCGTCCTTGATCGGGATCGCGAAGCGCACTTCGCGCGTTTGCCCCACGGCGAGCGCTCCGTCGTCCAGTACGGGGACCCAAACGCCCTTCGCCTTTCGGCGCAACGGACCGCCGACGAGGCCCATCACGGGGCCCACCACGGTGAAGAAGACCACCGCGTTGATCACCCCGATGAGCCACGCGAGGACCTTGCGCCGCGTGGGCGGGACGGGTTCGACTGGAAGCGATTCGAGAGCAGGAGTATCAGCCATGGTTGTGCGTTCCCATTAGGGGTAGTAGCGAAGCGTGGTGGGTCCTTCGTAGTCGGGGTCGATCGCCTTCAGCACGCCAAGGGCGATGCGCTCGGATTTGTGGTGCCGGCCCGGCGCAGGTTCCCGCTCGAAGCCGAGGTTCACGCCCGAAGCCGTGACGGCCTCGGTGACGCGGGTCATCGCGACCAGCGCCGGAACGACCCACGCGTGGGCGAACCGGGTGAAGGGCGCGGTGGCGATCAGAAGCGTGATCGAGCCGAGGTGGTAGAGGTAGACGGGCATGACCCAACCCGACTGGCCGCTTCGGTTGATGATCACCGTGAGGAACCCGCTGACCACCGTGTGGACGAGAAGGTTGACGAAAAGGAAATCGCGCCCCAGGGTCAGTCCGTTGTCGATGTAGGGGTCCGTCCGGTAGCGGAACAGCACGTAGAACACGCCGGTCATGACGGCGATGCCGGAGACGATGGGCAGGATCTTCAGCGGGTCCAGCAGCGACAGGTCGCCGCGCGTCGGGTTGAAGATCTGCATCAGGATGTCCGCGAGCATCAAACCCAGGAACCCGTAGAGGATCAGGCCGTGCATGAACCATCGGAAGCGGTTCTTCCTGAAGAGCGAGGCGACGCACAGCCCGTCCACGACCAGCGAGCGCAGCGCGATCCCCGTGGCCCGGAGGCGCCCGAACTTCTTCACGTACGGCGAGAGGTTCTTCCATCCCGCGCAGCCGAGCCAGTAGACCAACACGCGGACGCCGAAGATGAACGCGAACAGGAAGACGGCGAGGAACAGGTGCGTCACCGAGTGTGTGCTCAGCATCCGGCCGACGGTGTAGGAGAGCGGAATCTGCGACTCGATCCACGGCATCTTCTGCACTTCGTCGTGCAGCGCCTTCACGTCGGCGTCGGGCAGCTCGGTGGCGGGGGTCGCGGGCATCATGCCCTTGCCCTTGCGGACCGTGTCGAGGAACTCCTCGTAGGTGAGTTTCGTGGTGGCCAGGGGCGGTCCCAAGCCGCCCATGGCGGTTACCCCGTGGCATCCGACGCACGTCGCCGTGGAGTACACCTCGGACTCGTGGGCCTGCTGGGCGGGCCCTTGGGCGATGGCAACCGACGACGCGAGAACCGCGAACCAGACAACGAACTGCTTCACGCCTGCTCCTCCTTGCCGCCGGGAACGGGCGCCGGCGCGCCGAGTGTCGAAGTCTGCTGGTGGGCCATGGGACCGAGGTAGCACCCCGCGGGCTTCGTCTTCGCCTCGGGAAGCAGGTGGAACGGCTCGCGTTTGGTCGCCACCTTCTGCTCCTCGATGTAGGTGGAGATCTCGCTTTCGCGGTCTTCGAGGTCTCCGAAGATGCGCGCCTTGGTGGGGCACGCCACGACGCACGCGGGGTCGAGGCCGACGTCCACGCGCTGCGCGCAGTAGGTGCACTTCCGGGCCACGTTCTCGTTGAGCCGGGGCTTCACGTGGTCGCGCTCGTACGACTCGTCCTCGTTCAAGTACCACTTGTCGCGGGGGATCAGCATGACGTTGCCGTAGGGGCACGCGGAGACGCACGCGCCGGTTCCCCGGCACCGCTCCTGGTCGATGAGGACGATCCCGTCTTCGCGCCGGATGATCGCCTTGTTGGGGCACGACTTGAGGCAAGGCGCATCGTCGCAGTGGTTGCACAGCACGGGGATGTACAGCCGCTTGACGTTGGGATACGTCCCCGATTCGACGTTCAGCACGCGTGCGAAGAACACGTCCACCGGTGTGCCGTTCTCCTGCTTGCAGGCCAGCGTGCACGCATCGCAGCCGATACAGCGCGTGAGGTCGATGAGCATCGAGAGTCTTGCCATGGTTGGTGATCCCTGGCTGGATTCTCGCGCGCCGTGAGGGGCCCGCATATGATTCGGATCATAAGGGCCGAAACGGGCGAAACTGGGAGACAATGGGGGCATGGCCGAGTTCGTCTCGCGGGTTTCGGAGAAGCTGTTCCTTCGGTTCTTCCAGTGGTTGCTTTTCGCGACGTTCGTCGGCGTCGGTTTCGGGTGGCTTGCCGGAGGGAAGGAGCTTTCCTTGGCCAATCGGCTCGCGACCGAGGGCGTGCGCGTCCAGGGAGCGGTGACCGAGACCAGCGCCGGCGACTACCTCAACGCCCCGACGGTGCGTTACCGGTATGTGGTGAACGGCGAGACGCTCTACGGTTACTCGCACACCGACCCCGAGAAGGTGGTGACCTACGCCCCCGGCGACCCCGTGGAGGTGACGTACCTCCCGTCCGATCCCGGCGAATCGGGAACCGATCTGGTAGCGATGCAGAACTCGGGCAACGCGGGCCTTTTCCGAACGGTGTTGATCGAAGCCGTCGTGGCCTTGTTCTTTTGGGGGCCGGTCGTGTTCAGCAAGCTGGCGATCGGGAAGCTGAACTTCCCGGTGGGCAACTTCCTTGTGGGCATGGTGATCACCGGCCTGATGTTTCTGGTTGGCGTGGGGGTGCTGTTTGGAAGCGCCGTGCCCCAACTGAAGCGCGCCGAGGCCCTTGCCGACCACGCCGAGGTGGTGGACGCCCAGATCACGGGTGTGTACGATGGGGAGCACGGAAGGTACGCAGACTACGCCTACACCGTCGGAGGGAAGCACTACTCCGGCGAGGCGCCCTACGGCGGGGGATACGGCGATCGGGGCACCCTCCGCATCCGCTACCTGCCCTCGGAACCGGGCTACTCGTCCATGTCGCCCTTCGACGAGCTGTCGAACGCCAAGCAGGGTGTGGCGTTCATGAGCGTGTGGACCCTGCTCGCGCTGGGGTTCACCGTGGCCATCTACATCGCGGGCAGACGCACGCTCTAAGGTCTCACGCCTGAGGCGCAGAGGCGCACGTCCACCCGTGTGTCTTTCCAGTGCTGCCCGGGGGCGTAGACGGCCGGCAGATAGTAGTTCTCGTGCGTCGCCTTCACCTTCTGGTGCGTGTGGACGCTGTGGTACTTGCCGCCGCCGAGGTAGCGGTCCCACCAACCGTGATCCACGCACAGAACGCCGGGCTTGATCGCCTCGGTGACGAGCGCCCACACCTTGTACGCGCCGTTCTCGTTGAAGATCTCGACCGGATCGCCGTCCGCGATGCCCCGGGCCGCGGCGTCTCGCGGGTTGATCTCCACCACGGGCTTGCGGTTCACGTTCAGGAGGAGGGGGTTGTTGCTGTGCGTCGAGTGCACGCGCCACTTCGAGTGCGGCGTCACGATCGCGAGGGGCATGCGCTGGTCGTGCTCGGGCAGGTGTTCGAACGCGGGTTTGAAGATCGGGAGCGTCTCGCCCAGCTTTTGGAAGACATCCTCCTCTTTGTAAAACTCCATGCGGCCCGTCTTGAGGAACTCGCGCTGGGCCCCCTCGGGGAACGGGTAGGCGCGCGGAGGGAAGAGGTGGTGGTCGGCGAACTGCTCGTCGCACCCCACTTCGGGGTCGGGCACGTCGAGGCGCACAGGCCCCGCCTTGAGCTGCTCGACCGTGATGCCGGCGACCTCCTTGCCGCCGCCGTCCAGCATCATCTGGATCGCGTCGAACTCGTCGCACTCGAAGTACTTGAGGAGCGTCGGATCGACGCGGCGCAGAAGCTCCCGAACCATCCACATTTCGGTGCGGCTGTCGTACCGCGGGCTCAGCACCTCCTGCTGGATCTGGAGGTACGGGTGGCAACTGGTCCCCACAAGCTCGACCTTCTCCCAGAACGTCGGGGCGGGGAACACCACGTCGCTGTACTCGCACGTGGGGGTCATTGAGAAGTCGATGGTCACGAACAGGTCGAGCGCGTCGATCGAGCGTTTGATCGGGTCGCTGAACTCGGTCACCAACGGATTCCCGTGGGAGACGAAGAGGCCCTTGAATCCCGACTTCGGGTACTTGATCTTGGGGTTCGCCGTTTCCGAGGGCTGGCCCATGACGAAGTAGTGCATCGGCACCGCGTTGGGGCGTTTGCCATCGGGGAACCACCAGGGACTCACATCGAGCCGGAAGTGGTGCTGGCCGGAGTAGATCGAAACCGATTCGCCGGGCTTTCCGTGCGCGCCGACCAGCGCGGACAGAAGCAGGATCGAGCGGATGGCGAGGTCGCCGTGCAGTCGGTGGTTGACCCCCATCCCGATGATGATCGAGGAGGGGCGCTGTGTCGCGTAGTCGCGGGCCAACTTGCGGATCGTCTCGGCGGGCACGTCCGTGATCGTCGCGACGTGCTCCGGCTCGTACTCGGGGCGCATCACCGTGTCCTCGATGAGCTGGAAGACCGGCGTCACCGCCACCTCCTCGCCCGCGATCTTCACGTGCCGCGTGCCTCGCACGGCCAGGCGGACCGTGGCGGGCAGTTTAAGCGTGTCCATGGGAAGGACGAACGGCGCGTCCGCAAGCTCGTCCCACGCCACGAACTCGGCGTCCGTGCCAAGGCCGAGATCGCACGCCCGCAGCCGTCTGCCGTTGTCCTGGCGGATCAGCGTTGGGAAGTCGGTGAACGTGCGCAGGAACTCCCAGTCCGCGAGGTCGTCCGCGAGAACGACGTGGCACATCGCGAGCGCGAGGGCACCGTCCGTCCCGGGGTGGATGGGGATCCAGAGGTCGGCCCCCTTCGCGGTTTGGCTGCATCGCGGGTCGATGCACACGATCTGCGCGTTGTTCCGCTGCTTGGCGTATTGGGTGAGAAATTTGGCGTCGGGGATGCGGGTCTGGAAGACGTTGCTGGACCAGAGAATCGCGGTCTTTGCGTGGCCCCAGCTCTTGGTTTCGCACTCAACACAGTCGATCCCCATGGTGTGGGTGAATCCCATCGAGATGTCGCCGTTGAAGTCGTAGGCCGTCGCGAAGGTCATGCCGAGGAGGGACGCCATCCGGACCTGCGCGCCCTTTTGGACGTAGCCGGTCGCCACGACTTGGTTGAACAGCAGCAGGCTCTCCGGACCGTGTTCGTCGATGATGGTGCGCATCTTCTCCGCCACGTAGTCGAGCGCCTCGTCCCAGGACGCTTTGCGCCACTTGCCCTCGCCGCGCTCGCCGGTGCGGATCAGTGGCGTCTTGACTCGGTCGGGGCCGTAGATGAGGTGGGTCATCGACATCCCGCGCAGGCAGCCTCGCGGGTTGTACTCGGCGCACGGGTAGTCCGCGGCGGGTTTGAGGTCCACGATCGTGTCGTCGACCACGGTGGCCAGCCATCCGCACGCCCCGGTGCAGTTCGGACTGTCCGTCGTGCGAACCACGCGCGCTTCACCCTTGGGGGCTGTGCCCTGGTTCCGGCCGGGTACCGCATGCCTTGTCGCCATCTTGAATCCTCCTCGACGCGCCCAATGGGGCTCAGGGGGATTGTCCGGCGGCATTTGGCTGCGAACTATGATCGGGATCATAGGCATAAGCACCCTCTGAAACGCATCCTCAGAGCGTGGACGGTTCCGTGCGCACTCGACTCGTGCCTCTTCCCATGCGGGGCACCACCGTCGAAAGGGAAGGGAACACCGGGATCGCGATCTACCGGCCCTTCTTCGCCGCGGGCATCCTGTGTGTGCTGACGGCCGGGTGCACGCTGGGCGCGGTCGCGCTGCTGGGAATCGCCCAGGCCGGATCGTACACGAAGAGTGGTTGGACCCCCTGGGTTCTGGCCCACGCCAACTCCCAGCTTTACGGTTGGATCGGGCTGTTTGTGATGGGTTTTGCCCTCCAGCAGCATGCGCCGAGCCCCGAGAAGCGGAGGCTGTTCAGCGTCTTGGCCATGGTTGCGTTGACGGGAGCCCTCGTTGGCATCGCACTTCGTTTCGCGGCAGAACCCATGGCGGCCATGCGCCATCCGTTGGGCGTGCCGCTCGGACTCGCCTCGGCTTGGATCCAGGCGCTGGCCGTGCTCGCCTTCGTGGTCAACCTCACGTGGACGCGGGAGCGCAAGGGCGAGGCTCTCCACTGGTCGTCGACCTTCATCTTCACGTCGCTCTTCTGGCTGCTGGTCGTGGCCCTTGTCGAACCGTTCGTGTTTGCGGCGTCCCACGGTTCGGGGGCCGTTGCCTTCGTCGCGAAGTGGTTCCAGCCGTACCGTGAGGCCCAGTTCTTGGGGTTTGTGGCGCAGATGGTGTTCGGGGTGGCGATGACGAAGTTCCACTCGTGTTTCGCCATGCGGCCCGCGGCTCGGACTCAAGGGCTCGTCGCTTGGGGGCTCTGGAACGCGGGGCTGCTGGTGCGCTCGTTCGGGTGGATGGCCTACGAGCGCGGGGGATTCGTGGCCGGTTCGGGGACGGCGTACTTCCTCGGGGGCGTGCTGCTTGCGTTCGGCGCCGTGACCGCCGCGCTCTCGCTCGGGGTGTTCGAGGTTCCCCGTGTCCGGTTGGGCGGGCACCGCTTCCTTCGAGGCGCCTTTGGGTGGCTGCTTGTCTCGGGGGCCCTCCTCTGTCTCGAACCGCTTCATCTGGCCGTTCTGGGGATTCCGTTCTCCCATGCGTACACGGGGGCGGTCCGACACGCCGTGACCGTGGGATTCCTCTCCCAGATGGTGCTGGGGGTGGGAACGCACGTTGCAGCCCGCATGCGAGGGATCGACGATGTTCGTTTGCCATCCCTGGTGGCAGTCTTCTGGCTCCTGAATCTGGGCAACGCGGCGCGCGTGGCGCTGGAGATCGGGACGGACTTCAACGCGGGGGCGTTCGCTCCCATGGGAATGACCGGATTCGTCGAGCTGTCCGCCTTGGCGATCTGGGCGTATCAGATGGCGAGACTCCTCTCGCCGACCAAGGTGGCTTATGTCGCATAGCTTGATTGCCGATGTCCCCGAACGTCCGACCAACATTGCGGTGTTGGAGGCGTGCAGCCTGCTCAACGCGGTCGACGAGGAGTCTCGTCAGGTCCTTGCGGGCGAGTCGTTTATGGCGTACGCCGAGCGCGGAGAGGCCATCTGGATCGCCGGGGCGCCCTCGGTGTTCACGGGCATCGTCGGGGTCGGGTTCGTGAAGATGGCGAAGTCGAGCGCCGCCGGCATGGACGTCGCCGTGGAGTTGCTGGGACCGGGTCAGTGCTTCGGCCTGATGGCCGCGTTGGAGGGACGGCCGTTCCCGCTCAGCGCGATCGCGGTGAGCAACACGTGGTACCTGAAGGTGCCGACCCGCGCCCTCATCCCGGTGTACCAGGCGTGCGGACCGTTCAAGGACCAACTGCTCCGAACCCTCACGCCTCGCCTGCGGCGCGCCCACGACATGATGGGGCGGCTCTCCTCGGGGCGGGTGGAGGAGCGGCTGGCCGCCGTGTTGCTGCTGCTCGCGGACAGCTATGGGCGGCGCGGGGATGGCGGCGTGGAGCTCGCCGTACCGTTGACGCGGCAGGATTTGGCGGAGATGGCGGGAACGACGGTGGAGACGACCATCCGCATCATGAGCCGGTGGCAGAAGGAGGGCATCGTCACCACGGAGAGCCGCCGCATCACGGTACGCGACGAGGAGCAACTCGCCGCCACCCTGCACGCATGACAGCCGAGGAATCCGGTGTACTGCCAGAGGGGTTAGGGGAGGTCGGCGGGGGTGTTGGCGCCTCGGATCCACTCCGGTTCGAAGCCTGTTTCCACCTGGGCGATGGACAGCGTGTCCACCCACCGCATGACGGCCTGGACATCGGCGAACCGAGGCTCGCGGAGCCGGGCCAACGCGCCTTCGGTGTAGAGCGCGCAGAGCGGTTGCAAGCGCCCTTCCAGAGCCGGGATGGCAGCGTCATGGCCCCCGAGCTGCGCCTGGAGGAACTCCACGATCCTGGGATCAAAACGCGGCATGTCGCACGCGGCGACGAAGACGGCGGGCTCGGTGGAGCGGAACGCGCGCAGCGCCGCGAGCGGCCCCCCGAACGCCTGCGCATCGGCGAGGAACGGAAACCCCTCGAGGGGCTCGCGGCCAAGCACCGTGACCGGTATTCCGGCATCACGAAGGGATTGCGCGATGCGCAAACCCATCGGCGTCCCCGCCACCGGAAGGCTCGCCTTGTCCCGGCCCATCCGTCGGCTCGCACCCCCGGTCAAAACCACCGCCTCGATCGCCACTCCAAACAACCTACCCCGGGCAATCCCCCCTCCGCGCCTCCCCGTCTCTGTGTGAAAATCCCCCTTTGCGCACTTTGCGTCCCTTGCGTGAAACACCCCCCCCTTCGCGCCCTTAGCGTCCTTTGCGTGAAACACCCCCCCCCCCCTTGCGTGAAACTCCCCCCCAGGTTCCGCCTATCATAAGCCCATGAACAAGATTCCCTCACGGTTCTTGAGATTCGTCGAGCGGCACCCCAAGGTCGGGGAGGCCTACAACGCCCTTGGCGAGGCCGTCGCCGAGGCGGGGCCGCTGGAGCGCAAGACGCAGGCGTTGGTGAAACTCGGGATCGCGCTTGGCGCGCGCATGGAGGGCGCGGTCCACAGCCACGTGCGCAAGGCGCTCGAAGCCGGGGCGACGCCCGACGAGGTACGGCATGCCGCGATCCTGGCCACGACGACCGTGGGTTTCCCGAACATGATGGCAGGCCTCTCGTGGGTGGACGACGTCCTCGAGCCCAAGGAGTGAACGCCGGATGACCGGCCGCGTCCCGGCGTGGACAGGGTGGTACCTCGTGGCCCAAGCCGCGGCGACCGCGCTGTGGTGGGTGTGGATGTTCGGCGCGCCTGAAGCGCGCGCCATCTTCTTCGCGGACGACTCCTACGAACTGCTGCGCCGGTTCGCGATCCCGGATCTGCTCGTGTTCGGAGGAGGGTCTCTGCTTGCCGGGGGCCTCGTTCTTCGCTCGCATCCCGCCGCGAAGGTGGCCGCCTGGTTTACACTGGGCGCGGCCACCTATGCGACCCTGGGCGCCCTCGCCGCGAACTGGCCGATCGGCACGAAGCCGGTGGCCGACGTCGCGATGGCCTTGACCGTCGGCGGAACCGCGTGGGTGGTGCGCGTGTTGGGGAGGGTTTCGTGAGCTTCGACCCGATGCGGTTCTTCCGGCCGGCGCGCGATGACTCGATTCGGCGCAACGCCGTCTGCACGTTCTTGCAGACGGCGTTCATGTGGGGGATCTTCCTCGCCGTGCTGCCCGCAGGCGTGCTCGAACTCCAAGAGGCGCTTGGCATCCCGCGCTTCGAACCCGGCCCATGGGCTTGGGCGGCCTTCGCGCTCTTCTGGCTTGCCGGGCTCACGGGAATCTACTGCGGCAGCCTCTTCGTCCGTTTCGGCGCCGGCACGCCCTTTCCGCTCGACGAGACGACGCGGCTCGTCATCGCGGGTCCCTACCGTTGGGTGAGGAATCCGATGGCGATCCTCGGCATCTTCCAGGGCGTGATGGTCGGCGTGTGGCTCGGCTCCTGGCCCGTCGTCATGTACGCAGTGTGCGGGGTGTTCGCCTGGCACATGCTTGCGCGCCCCTTCGAGGAGCGCGATCTCGAACGGCGGTTTGGCGCCGAGTTCACCGAGTATCGGGACGCCGTGCGCAACTGGATCCCATCCGCGAGACCGTATCGGAAGGTCATGGGCGCACGCGAGCCGGGGCTGTCCCAAGCTGAAGGACCCGTCGCCGATGCACGTTGAGGTAGGCGAAGCGCGAAGACGTGGCGGCAATGCGCCGGCGCGCGCCCTTGGGGATCACGAGCAGTTGGCCCGCTGCAAGCGAGTGTTCTGCGCCATCGATCTCCACCAATCCCTCGCCCTCGATCCCGATCATGGCCACGTCGAGAAGGTCGTTGACGTGTTCGGGCGCGCCCCCTCCCTGCGGCCAACTGACGAGGGTGAGGTTGAGATCCTCGCCGTCGCACCCCCACTGGGCGCCGCCTCCGGACGCCGCGGCCAGGATCTTGAGTAGGTCGACGGGCGGGTTCACCGGAGGGAGCCTCCTTCGCGCAAACCGATCGCCCAGACGTCGCCGTTCCGGACTTCGACGACCACGCGTGGGAGCGGATCGGGCGGGGGTCCTTCGACGACCTCGCCCGTATCGGCGTCGTAGGCGCCGCCGTGGCAGGGACACTCGATGCGGTGGGATTTTGCGTTCCATCCGACCGTGCACCCGAGGTGGGTGCACGTTCGGGAGTACGCCCGCAACTCGCCCTGCTCGGTGCGGAGGAGCAGACACGCGTCTTGCGCGCGCGGATAGGCGAAGGCGACCGAGTTGTTGGGCGGCAACTCCTCCAGCGCGCAGATGCGCTTGGGCTGCAGAAGGCGCGCGACGCGGCGGAACAGTTCCCAGGGCCCGACGCCGGACCATCCGCCCGCCGCCACCGCGCCGCACGAGAGTCTGCGCAGGATCTCGCGTCGGGTGGTTTCGGCATCGCTCGGATCGCACATTGCGGTGCCATTGTCCCACACCCGATATGACCTGGATCATGGAGCGGCCCGACACGCGGGGCGACCATGGGTTCGAAGTCCCGCAAGGGAAGGAGGAGTTCGCATGTTCTGGCTCGTGGCAATGCCCCCCATTTCGGTTTCGCCCCAGGTCGTTTGGAAACGCACGTTCGAGCTTCGGGAACGGTTCGAGCGACGAATCGATCGCGACTTCAACCGCGATGTTCCGGACGGCAAATCCGATCTGTTCACGCGCGCCCGGGTGGGGGTGGAGTTCGAGGCGGGCGACGGCTGGAGCGGCGCATTCCAGTATCAGCTCGCGACGGATGCGATCTGGACCGATGCGCGGAACTTCTCGACCCAGAACAGCGATGCGAATCTGGCGTTTGTCCGCCGGCGAGAGGGGGGGACGACGGTGACTGCCGGTCGACAGAAGATCGCCTTTGGCAACGAGAGGCTGATCGGCAACCTTGAGTGGGCGAACGTCGCGCGGGCCTACGATGGCGTTCGCGTGACGACGAAGATGTACGACCTGTTCGCGGCGCGGATCGGGGTGAGCCTCCCCGAACTGCCCGACGCGTGGGTGGCGGGCGCCGTCGCACGGTGGCGCGGAGGCGAGTCGATGCTGGTGGTCAAACACGACGAGCCCGCCGGCGGCGACGTGGACATCACGACGCTGGCGCACCGCGGGTCCATGAAGGGCGCGGTGGATGTGGAGTACGAGGTCGCGCTGCAGGCGGGCGAGGTGGGTAGCAAGGACCAGCGCGGCTGGGCAGTCCATGTCGGGGGTTCGAGGAAGCTCGACGCGCGAAACCGCCTCCTCGCCGAGGTGAACGCCGCGAGCGGCGGCGGCGATTCGAACACGGTGCGGACGTTCGACAACCTGTATCCCACGAACCACAACAAGTACGGAACCTCGGACCTGCAGGGGTGGAAGAACATGAACGAGTGGTCGGTCGGGTTCGAACACCAGTTGAAGCCGGGCGCAACCGTTTCGGTGACCTATCACCAGTTCTTTCTCGCCGACGCGGCCGACGCGTGGTACGGCGCGGGAGGGGCACCGAACAAGCGGTCGGGCGGCGTTTACCTCGATCCGAGCGGGACGAGTGGCAAGGACGTCGGTTCGGAGTGGAATCTCGAAGCGTCGACGAAGCTCTCGCCGAGCTGGTCGGTCGCGGCTGGGATCTCCCGGTTCGAGCCCGGCGGGTTCATCCGAGCGTTGAACGGGGGCCACGGGGATGCCCAGACGTGGGGGTACCTGTCGGTGCAGGGGCGCTTCTGAGGAGGGGCGGGGAATCTCCTGCTACAATCGGAGACGTCATGCTAGACCCGATCCAGCAGCCCACGATCGAGAGCGTCCTGCACTCGAGCACGCTGCTCAACTCCCTGACGGCCGAGGAGATGCAGACCCTCGCGCGAAACTCGCGCATGGCGCGGGCAGCGCGCGGGGAGGCGGTTTGGCTGCACGGGTCGGAGGTCGAGTTTTTCGGGCTGGTCTCCCTAGGGTTCGTGAAGATGGTGAAGGGCTCTGCCAGCGGACACGACGCCGCGCTCGAGATCATGGGCCCGGGCCAGATTTTCGGCATGATGGGCACCATCGAGGGCGTCGGCTGTCCGCTCACCGCGATCGCGGTCACGGAGCTGAGCTATCTCAAGATTCCCAAGACGACCTTCGGGCCGATCTACGAGGCGAACCACGCGTTCAAGGACCGCTTGATCCGGCGAAGTTCGATCCGCCTGCACGACAAGATGAACCTCCTCGCCCGGCTCTCCAGCGGTCGTGTCGAGCAGCGCATGGCCACGATCCTGTTCATGCTCACCGACTCGTACGGCGAGGAAACGCCCGCCGGCGTGCGGCTGCAGGTCCCGCTCACCCGCCAGGACCTGGCCGAACTCGCCGGGACTTCGACCGAAACGGCCATCCGCGTGATGAGCCGTTGGCAGAAGGAGGGCGTGGTGGCCACCGAAAGCCACATCATCACGCTCCTCGACACCGACGCCCTCCAAGAAGTCCTCGACCACTCAGGGTGATCTGGGAGTGCGCGAGCTTGCTCGTCGCCATTCCCTAAAGATTTGGGAGTGCGCGAGCTTGCTCGTCGCCATCCCGAAAGATTTGGGAGTGCGCGAGCTTGCTCGTCGCCCTGCACCGTCAAACTTGTTTGACTCCCACGGACCCCTCGCGGCAAGCCGCTCGAAGGAAGGCGACGCGCAAGCGCGCGCACTCCCAAATGACCTTGCAGGGCGACGCGCAAGCGCGCGCACTCCCACACGAGCTTCGGTCGGCCATGATAATCAGATGATCCACATCGGACTCTCGGGCTATTCGTACAAGCCTTGGGTGGGGCGTTTCTACCCGGAAGACACCAAGCCGGACGGCTACCTCGCGTACTACGGCACGCGCTACGAGACGGTGGAGATGGACGGCACGTGGTACCGCATGCCGTCCGAGAAGGCCGTGGAGACGTGGCTGGCCAACACGCCGGAGCAGTTCTGGTTCGTGCCCAAGGCCCACCGCGACATCACGCACCGCGCGCGGATGAAGCCGGAATCGTACGGGTCCATGAAGTTCATGCTCGAGCGTCTGTCGCCGATGGCCAAGGCGGGGCGGCTTGGGCCGATGCTGGTGCAGCTTCCTCCCAACCTCAAGCGCGACGACGACCGGCTCAAGTCGTTCCTGGAGGGAATTCCCCAGGGCCAGCGGTACGCGTTCGAGTTTCGGAACGCAACGTGGAACTGCGCAGAAGTGGTGGAGATCCTCCGCGGGGCGAACGCGGCCTGGGTCGCCTCCGAGACCGACGAGGACGACCTCGTCCACCACGACCCCGCCGATTTCTGGTACGTGCGTCTGCGGAAGTCCAGCTACGACGACGCCGCGCTCAAGGCGTGGGCGGAGAAGTTCCTGGCGAGCCAGAAGGAGTGTTTCGTCTTCTGCAAACACGAAGACGAAGGCGCCCCCTGGGAGTGGGCGGACCGGCTGCTCGAGCTCGTTGGTCGTTGATCGTTTGTCGTTTGTCGTTCCACAAACCACAAACCACAAACCACAAACCACGCTAGTCTTTCTTCCAAACCACGTGGCCGTCGGCGTACAAAATGGCGCGTCCGCCGTCGCCCTGCACGAACCCGAGTTCTGTTTGGGCGGGCTGCTCGATGTCCTTCATAGGTCCACCTTTGTAGGTGTAGGAGAAGCCCTGCAACAGGTCCGCGTTCTTGAGGTACGGCATGATCTGGCTTGAGATGTCGCCTGCGGGGGGAAAAACGTCGTCGTAGTCGGAGGCGTACATGATCAGCGCCAAGGCGCACTGTTTGCCCCGCGAGAGGACCTCCGCGCGTTCGGCCGCGGCGCGCAGTTCTCGAAGTTGATCCGCTCCGAGTTGCAGCAGCGGGCGCACGAAGAGGGCATCGTTCGACTTGTAGAGCACGGCGTCGTTCGTGGGAGAGAGTTTGGCAAGCCCTTGGAAATCGCCCGTGATCAGGGCTTGGCCGCCTTCGGGCCCTTCGCCCGAGAGGAGGAGCGCACGCGGAGAGGGCGTGACCTTGGGCCCGGAAAGGGTGACGGCGCCGAGCTGCAGAAGCGGCTTCGGCTCTTCGTAGATGTCGTTGGGCTTGTCGATGCGGGTGATCGCGCCGGTGCGCAGATCGAGGGCGTTGTAGTGAACTCGAACCGGGGTGGGCGGGGCACCGGCTGCCCGGGCGGCTTCGAATGCGCGCCAATAAACTCTCTTCCCGTCGGAGGACCAGGACGTGGCGCCGAATCCTGGCGTCGAGAAGGTGGCCACGATGTGGCCGTCCGAGTCGATCACCCGGCCCTGGATCGTGTTCGCGGCGAGTTCGCGACCGGGTCGAGCCATATGCAATGCAAGTCCCAGTGACGCCCGCGGACTTGGGATCCAGAGTTCGCTTTGCTCGCCGGTGGCGATGGGCTTCATTTGGCCCGAGGAGGCCGCGATGCGATACAGGGCCCATGGGGTCGGGCCCTCGTGGTAGCGCACGATCGCAAACCCCACGTCGCTACCGCCGAACCATCCCACTCCCTCGACCGTTCCCTGATGCGATGGGAGCTTGAAAATCTCCTGGGACGTCCGGCGGATCGCGCTCCAAAGGACGATCGTCTCTTCCATCTCCGGTTGCGCGCTGGGAGTCCTCGCCTCGAGGAGTTTCTGAAGTTGCACGGGGGTGGCCAGAATCCGGGTCCGGATCGCCAACACGCTCCGCCCCTCGGGCGACCACTGCGCGTCCTTCACCGTCGGTTCGCAAACCAGCTCCGGCGGAAGGGGAATGTACCCCTTGTCCCCAACAAGGATCGCATCCGTCGGGCTCTGCGCCCAGCACGACGCGGCGACAAGAAGACCCAACACCGCGGCAAGGACTTTCATCAGTCTCATTGTAACTCCGGGGGACGTCTATCGTTGATCGTTTGTCGTTTGTCGCGCTCCCGGACGACAAACGACCAACGACAAACGACCAACGCCCCGGGCGGTACGCTCCGACCGTGCGTGTGGCGACTTTCAACTGCAACTCGGTGCGGGTGCGGCTCCCGATCATTCTCGACTGGCTCGCGGAATACGAGCCCGACGTGCTGGCCCTTCAGGAGACCAAGTGCGAGGACGCGAAATTCCCGGTGGCGGAGTTCGAGGAGTGGGGGTGGCACGCGACGATCCACGGCCAGAAGGCCCGAAACGGCGTGGCCCTGATCACCCGCACGCCGCCGACGCACGTGACCACCGGCTTTGGGGATCCTGTGTTCCCGGAGGACTGCCGGATCATCAGCGCGCTGGTGGGTGGCGTGGCGGTCGTCAACACGTACGTGCCGAACGGCACCGAGGTGGGCACCGACAAGTTCGAGTACAAGCTCCGGTGGCTCGAGCGGTTTGCCAAGTACCTTGGCGAACGGTTCAAATCCTCCGACCCCGTCGTGTGGCTCGGCGACATCAACATCGCGCCAACGCCCGACGACGTCTACAACTCCCCCCGCTTCCTCGGCGGCGTCGGCCACCACCCCGAGGAGTTCGCCCGCCTGGAGGCGATTCGCGATTTTGGTTTCGTGGACGCGTACCGGAAGTTTCACGAAGGCCCCGGCCACTACACGTTCTGGGACTTCGTCGTCCCGGCCGCCGTGGAGAAGAACCGCGGTTGGCGCATCGACCACATCTACCTCACCGAACGTCTGGCCGATCGTTGCACTGCGTGCGAAGTCGACCGGGACCCCCGCTCGCTCGAGCGCCCCTCGGACCACACGTTCGTGTACGCGGATCTGGGGGAGTAGGTTTGTGGTTTGTGGTTTGTGGTTTATGGTTTGTGGGGGAGAGGGAAGGGTGATCGCGTCGAACAAACCACAAACCACAAACCATAAACCACAATAGGCCATGGTAACAGCGCTGCTCTGTGCCGGAGCAATGGGAACGACACCCTTGATCGAAGATGCCGCCCTTACCCGTCACGTGGTCGAGGCGGTGAAGGCGACTCTGGCTGAGAACGTGGAGGCCACGGGCGTCAAGCCCGACGAGGTCTCGGCGACCTACGTGGAGCTGGGGGAAGGGAAGGGGCCGTTCAAGATGGGACAGTACCGTGGCGACGAGCCTTACTATCCCGCGAGCGTCGTGAAGCTCTTCTATCTCGCATTTGCCCACGAGCGGATGGAGCGCGGGGAGATCCGACGAACGGACGAGGTGGACCGTTGCCTGCGCGACATGATCGTGGACTCCTCGAACGAGGCCACCCAGGCCGTGGTGGACCTTGTCACCGACACCACGGGCGGGCCCGAACTTGCGCCCAAAGCCCTCGAACAATGGTCGGAACGCCGCAACGTGGTGAACCGCTGGTACGCCGAGCGGGGCTACGAAGGCATCAACGTGAACCAGAAGACGTACGGCGAGGGCCCCTACGGACGCGAGCGCCAGTTCCTCGGACCGAACTACGAGAACCGCAACAGCCTCACGTCCAACACGACGGCCAGGCTGATGGTCGAGATCGCCACGCACCAGATCGTGACCCCGCAGCGCTGCGACCAGATGCTCGAGCTGCTGCATCGCCAGATCCCGGCGGACAGCAAGGACGCGGATTCGCAGTCCAAGGATTTCACGGGAGCAGTCCTCCCCTCCGGCTCGGAGCTTCACTCGAAAGCCGGCTGGACCTCCACGGTCAGGCACGACGTCGCCTTCGTGACTTTGCCCGATGCGCGGAAGTGCGTGATCGCGATCTACACGAAGTCCCACAGCGGCACCCCGGTGATCATCAAAGGCCTCGCCAAACGGTTGTTGGGCCTCTGACCCCACCCCCTAGCGTCCATAGCGTTCTTTGCGTGAAATGTCCCCTACCGTACGGGCCCCGTCAGCGCACCTGTTCGTACAGCTTCAGCGTGCCCATGAAGGCGGCCGTAACGAAGATCGAGCCGAGGAGGAGGGTCATCATCCCGATCAGGATCGGCAATCCATAGCGGCGAGCCAGCCGGTCTTGGCGTTTGACCGACTCCCAGGCGCGCTGCTGGAAGCTCTTAGGCAACAGCAAGGGAAATCCGCGGCGTGCGCGTTTGATCACCGGGCGGCGCATGAGCCACAGCATCGCGAACCAAAGTCTGCGAGCCATCCACCGGGCGAGCACGCTCATGCCCCGCCTCCGCGTAAACTGGCCTGGTGCGGGCGCTCGACCTTCAGGTCTTCCACGCGATCAACGGCTGGCCCGAGTGGCTGAGCCCGATTATGGTCTTCCTCAGCGAGGCGACGAAGCAGACTCCGGTGCGCCTGCTCCTCGTGGCGCTCGTGATCTTCCTGCTGGCAAGGAAAAACACCCGTGCGATGGGGTTCGCCGCGATCCTGGCGTTTCCGATGGCTAACGAGATCTGCGACGTGCTCAAAGCCGTGTTCCAGATGGCCCGACCCTCGGTCGAGGTTACGGACGCGATCATCCGCACCGCGAAGCTCACCAGCTTCGGAACCGCCTCGGCGCACAGTGCGAACATGGCGGCGGTTGCCTTCGTGTTCACGGTGTACGCGCCGCGATGGGGCGCGATCTGGATCGTGCTTGCCTTCCTGACGGGCCTTTCGCGCATCTACGTCGGAGTGCACTATCCGTCACAAGTCCTGTTTGGGTGGGCGGTCGGCATTTTCTCGGGTTTCCTAGTGGTGAAGACGTTCGAAGCGTATGCGCGCATTCGAAGGAAGGCAACCGATGAGCCAAGCGCCAACCCGGCCGAGCAAGAGTGAGCAGTTTCGCAACGCGTTGCTGATCGCGACAGGCATCGTCGTGATCGCCTGGTTCGTGCCTGGTCTTGCGGTGCTCACAACACCGATCAACTATCTGGGCACCCAGACCCACGAACTCAGCCATGCGCTTGCCGCCCTAGCGACGGGTGCGCAGGGCATCGTGGTGCACGTGTACGCCGACGGCAGCGGCTTAACCAACACCATGGGCGGCAACCCGATCCTTATCTCGTCGGCCGGGTACCTGGGCGCGACGATTGCAGGTGCGGCCCTGATCGCCGCGAGTTCGAGCGAGAAGCGAGCCAAGCGTGCCCTCGGGATCTTGGCCGGAATTCTGGCCGTCGGATCGCTGCTCTGGCTGCGCGGCGACGGCATCGGCGTCGTGACAGCCCTCGGCTGGCTCGCCGCCCTCGGCGCTTTGGCGAAGTGGGGAAAGGGCCTCTGGGTGATCCTCGCCGCCCAATTCCTCGGCCTCCAGCTCTGCGTCGCGTCCGCGCAGTCCCTCATGACCCTGCTCAACGTCACCGCCCTCGCCACGCGCGAGAGCGACGCACAGAACATGGCGAACCTCACCGGCGTGCCGGGCTTGTTTTGGGCGCTGTGCTGGTGCGTGCTGGCCGTCATGGCCGTCATGGCCGCGCTACGCCACGCCTGGCGGTGAGTGTCGTTTATCGTTGGTCGTTTATCGTTTGTCGGGGGGATCGCTGGCGGCAACGAGTCCGGACGACAAACGACAAACGACAAACGATCAACGTGCTTCGCCCTAGCGAAGCACAGGCACCGGCTCGCTCAAATCAATATTCCCCGTGGTGGACATCGGCGTGTCCTCCACGTAGAAGCGAAGCGCTTGGATGTCGGGGAACTGGCCGAATGTGCGTTGCAGGCCTTGGATGAGGGCGGATTCGTCGGTGCTGCCGTAGGTCGTGTCGAACGCGCGGTTGAAGTGGAGCTGCGCTTCGCCTTCGATCACTTGTGCGCTGACGAGGCGTGCGCCTTCGGGTGCGATCTTCGACTTGGAGAGGAACTCGTTGACTGCGTAAACCTTGGCGTCCACGCCGGTGGGAACGGGCATCTTCGTGCGGTCGAACCCGATCTCCACGCCTTCGGCATGCGGCGAGAACACCCACACCTGAGTGGCGGCCGGGGCCGGTTTCGACGAGGTGGCTGCCGGGCGGCGCATGGGTTCGGGCACGCGGTCGGCGGGCGTGAACTTCACGTAGGCCGCGAGGGCACCGACCACGCCGAGGCCCAGCGCGAGGAGGGCCCAAACGCTCTTGTCTTGGGTCTTACTCTTCTTTCGCCTTGCCATCGCCCAGATACACCTTGAGGCCTTGCACGACCGCATCGGCGACCGCGTCTTGGAATTCGTCGGTCAGCATACGCTTGCGGTCGGTCGGATGATTGAGGAAGCCCAACTCCATGAGGATTGCGGGCATTTTAGCACCCCGCAAAACCGCCAGCCCACTTTGGTAGAGGATGCGGTCACTCTTGGCGCCGAAGTCGGGAAGTTTGCTGACCTTTGCGATCTCGCGCTGCACGCACTCGGCGAGCAGCGCGCTGATGGGGTCCTGCATGTGATAGAACGTCATGCCGCCCGAGGTCTTGCCCGTCGTGTTCGAGTTGATGTGGACGCTCAGGAACAGGTCGGCCTTGTTGCGGTTGGCGACGTCGGGGCGGGAGTGAAGCTCGACGGCCACGTCGGTTTTGCGCGTCATGATGACCGTCGCACCCTGCGCGGCGAGGCGCTGGGCGAGTTTCTTGGCGATGGGGAGCGTCAGGTCCTTCTCGGCGATCTTCTTGTCGGGGCTGCGCGCGCCGGTGTCGCTCCCCCCGTGGCCCGCGTCGACGACGATGACCTTGCCGGCGAGTTTGCCGTTGCCGACCTCGGGTTTGAGGAGCCGAATCTGCATCTCGCTTGTGACGGTCGCGATTTCGACACCCATGGGCCGCACGAGCCGGATGGCGAGCACCGCGCCCTTCTCGGTATCGCGCACCTCGATGCTCTCGATGGAAGATCCGGCGGGGCTCTCACTTTCGAACTTCGCGCCGGGAAAGAGCACTTCGATCACGGCGGGTTCGGGTCGGGTGACGGTCGGCGCTTCTTTGAGGCCGGGGGGCAGTTGGATGCCGAGCAACGCGCTGGCTTTGGTTTCGTTGGAGAGGGTGAGCGGTCCGGCGACGGGCAGTTGTGCCTGCCGGGGAGTGACCGGAGGGGCTGTCGTGGCGATTTCGGAGGCCGAGCCGGACGCGTCGCCGGTGGATTCGACGGGCGAAAGGTCGCCGCTGTAGCCCTTCTTGAGGTCGTAGCGAAACACGCGTGCGGGCTGTTGGGCCATGCCGACCATGACGGGCGTCTCGTCGGTTTCCAGAATCATGCGGACGCCGCCCGGTTGCTGTTCGACCTTGGCGCGCGGGCCGAGGGCGATGGAGGTCTTGTTGTCGAGCTTGAGGCCGGGCAGGTCGACAACCACGCGCGGCGGGTTCTCCGCGCGGGTGATTTTGGGTTTTGTGGCGAGGCTGGCTTCGAGGGTGAAGGTCCCGTCGTCGATCGTGGCGCTTTTGACGACTCCCCAGACGTCGAGGGTATCGGTTCCCGCACGCCACGCCGAGCCCCCGTCGAGTTTCTCGAGGATTTGGCGAAGGGGGAGGGCGGGCGTCTTGCCGATGCGCGCGAGGGGGACATCGACGCGCCGGCCATCGACGGTCACGCTTGCGGTTTCGCCGGCGAGGGAAGTGGTCCATCCCCAGCGCAGGGCGACGGGGGGTGCGACGAAACACTCTTCATCGACGCGCCACACGAGATCGCGGGCCATGCCGAAGTGGGTGAAGGACACGGTAGCCGGGCGCGGTTCGCCGCCGGCCGCCGCAGTGCCGATCACCATCCATGGTATCAAGCAGAGCAGAAGGCGCTTCATCCTGAGCGTTGCGGGGATTCTACATCTTTTCGCATAATGTGGCAACCCATGGGTGCGTGAAGCGGCGAGAGTTGGCCGCAGATACCCAGAATATCGGGTTGAAAGTTCCTTGGGAAGAGTCCGCGGGCGATTAGCTCAGTTGGTAGAGCGCCTCGTTTACACCGAGGATGTCGGGGGTTCGAGTCCCTCATCGCCCACGAGCTTGCTCGTGGCCTGAGGGCGAGAAGTGGACCCCGCCGAGCGTTAGCGAGGGGAATGAGCGGAGCGAATCGGGGAGTCCCTCATCGCCCACCACCAGGCGAGTGCCGGCCCGGCGGTGTGCGGGTTGAGAAAGGCACCGGGCTTCGGTCAGCTGGAACCCAGCGGACAAGGGGCCCGCCTCGGGTTGGTACGACAAAAACTGGAGCGTGAACAAGGAGACCACGCGTTACTTCTGCGACGGCCAGATGTGTTTTGAGGAAGACAACGTCGAGGAACAAGCCGAAGTTGTGAACTGCACGCGCTACGGCCTGGGCGCCCGGGGCATCGACTGGATCGAGACCTCTGTGAGCGGAAATCCGCAAACCTCCCTCTATCCGCTCTATGATGGACATGGGAACATGATCGCCACGATCTCGCTCTCGGGAACGCTGTCCAACCTGCGCGAATACATCCGTCGACCGCCCGCCTCACCGGGGTGTAGCGCTGGGGCAGGCGCGATCAGTGGGAGTGATGATAACCCAGAATGGTTCCGGTACTGCAGCGTGAACCTTTAGCAAGGGTGTCGACGAGTCCATTCCGCAGACCGGCGCAGGCACCAGCGACGTTGGTAGCCCGGCAGGTTCATCTCCTGAAGAACCGGCGATGATAGCGCACCAACTGACCAGTACCGTAACAACGATCCGGTGGACCAGGATGGCCATCTCAATAGGAGCGCGAGCTACTCGGCTCATTCATACCGCTATTAGCTCGGGGCAATCTCGAGATTTGCGCTTTCCAGATCCACGTACGGCCTGGGCCGAGATGGGCCTCGGGCGGACTGCCGCCAGTCTGTTTGCACGCTCCTTGATGAGGAACCTCGTGAATGACCTGAACAATGTCCTCTCCGGATTAACGTTGCTACCTCTTGGGCACCATCCACTGACCTGGATGAAGACCTTGAGGAGAAATCACGTCAAGCTCTTCCCCCAGGAGCAATTACCGGAGGGCCAACGAAGAAGAAGAAGACGTAGGTGAAGGCAAATGCGAGTTGAGTTTGCGTGATGGCGTCCCAGCAAGTCGGAGAATAGAAGAATGCACGTAAGCGGTCGGCGGATCAAGACTTTCGCGAATGATCACCGCATATCCGAAGATGCTCTTACCACCGACTGGCAGTGGAAGGAACACATCAAGTCCACGACACATCGATGACTGCAAGGTACATGCTCGGGCGGTGGCCTGTCTCGTGGACGAGGTGCGAGCTAGCAGGGTGCTGAAAAAGGCACCATTCTTTTGCTATCCATTAAATTCGTCTGAGAGAAGCTGGTTCGTCTTTACAAGTATGAAGGGCGAAGACCAGCTTCAACCGTCGCTTGTCGCGATGATCAACCCGGAGATGTTCGTGCTGTGACCCATGCTTTCGCGAGGTCAAGATGTGTCACGGACGCGGTTCTGGCCGACTGCGAATCCGAGTTCTGGGCGATGTTCCCGATCGACGTGCCCTTCGATCGCACCGGAGAAGCAGCTCCGCGCCCTGGTGCTGATGGTGTTGTACCCATTCCTGAAGAGCAGGCAGCCTGATGGAGCACATCCGCTACAACATGCTCTTCCGCTGGTTCGTGGTCAGTCTGGACGCTGACGAAGCGGTCTGGGACGCCTCGACGTTCTCCAAGAACCGGGAACGGTTGCTCGAAGGCGAAGTTGCGCGGCTGTTCTTCGAGGGGGTGCGAAGTCCACGCGGAGATGCGCCGGCCGAGAGCGAGTGACCACTCACGGTGGACGGCACCCTGCTGCGCGTGGGCCTCCCACAAGAGCTTCAAGCCCAAGAAGGATCCCCCGATCCGCCCGAAGGCGGCACGGGCTCGAATCCCGAAGTGGACTTCAAGGGGGAGAGCCGCACGAACCAGACGCACCAGAGCACGACCGACCCCGATGGGGCGGATGGCCCGCAAGGCTGGGGCAGCGGAAGCCAGGCGCCCAGCCACGCGGGCCACGTTCTGATGGAGAACCGCAACGACTGGTGGTGGACACTGCGGTTACGACGGTTGAGGGCAATCATGAAGTCGATGCGGCGCGCTCAGGATGCTCGAGGACAACGGGCTGGCACGACGGTAGGCGCGGACAAGCTCTACGACCAGACGAAGTTGTCGAGTGGGCTGCCGCCTGCGGGACATCAAGCCCCACGTGGCGCGCGGGCACAAGCACAGCCGCATCGACGGCCGAACGACGAGGCACGAGGGCTATAAGACGAGCCAGAAGATCCGCCGTGGAGGAGATCTTCGGCTGGAGAAAACTGTCGGAGGTTTCAAGCAAGCCCAGGCAGTCGGGGCAATGCGCAAGGTGGTATGGAATCTTTTTGCTCGGAGCGCAGCGTACAATCGTCCGGATGGCGAACATCACGCTCCAAACGACCTTGAGGAGTTATTTGAGGCCCCCAGGCGCGCCAAAGACACCGTAAAAACGACGAAAAAACCCGCCGCCTGCGCCCCTTGGCGGGCGATACCGGCTACATTCCCGCCCAGGGTGCAGACCGCCGAAAACCGGCGGTTCTTCAGCACCCTGCTAGTGCCAGATTTGGAATGCCGGGAATGGACGCCCTTGTCTCATTCGAAGAAATTGACTATGAGCCGATTGATAAGTCGAGATGCCTTATCCGAGCGAAGGGAAAGGGTCTGCTTGGATGGCCCTACGTCAGGACGCGGATGATGGTCTGGACCATAGAGTGGGAGAAAACCTTGGCGAGAGAAGCGGAGTCCTTTCGCAAAGCGCAGGCAAACGCACCTGGAGGTTGAGGGTTTGACGCCTGTCCGGCTGGTGGCGCGCTGTGGCGCCCACTGTGTGAGGCTCTTCGGCTCCGTTGCGCGCGGGGAGGAGTCCGAGAGCAGCGACGTGGACTTCCTTGTCGTGCTTGAGCCCGGGCGAAGCCTCTTGGGACATGTTGCGCTGAAACTGGGCTTGGAAGAGCTGCTCGGGCGGGGCCAGTGGACGATGCCACGGAGCGCGGATTGAAGCCCAAGTTCCGCGAGAGGGTCCTCGGCGAGGCCGAGGCGCTGTGAGGTCCGTCCGCGACCGCCTGAATCTGCGCCGCGGCGCTGCCGGGGTCATCCGCCCTGGCAACCATCTGCGGCCTCTCCTCGTTGTAGAACCGCTGCGTCGCGTCTGCGACGACGACGCTGGACCTCACCACCAGCCTACGCATCCCGTGTTGCTCGAGATCTCCGCACGAAGCCTCCCTGAGCGAGCCGTGCCATCCGGAGCGCGGAATTTGATGGGATTCCAGGCGCGATCCTACCCGCCATAATGCAATTGCGTGAACCCCATGGTGCATATTCTGGCAAAAACGATCACGCATTCCGGAGCATGGCGATCACTTTCCGAGCATTGGCGCTGGATGGTCATAGATTAGCTTGAAGCGATCGGCATAGTCAAGGACGAGCGGACCGCTGGGATTCTCCCCTCAGATCGAGTCTGTGGGCGCTGTGGACGAGTCGGTCGAGGATTGCGTCGGGCATCCGAGCGTGCTGGTCACCCGGTTAGAGCCCCTTGGAGGACTGGGAGGGCGGCAGAAACGGCCCAATCTTAGCCCGGCCAGTTCCCTGATATGTAACTAAGCTCGGCCAGCAAGCCGGCACCGGGGTCTCGGCACCCATCGCGGAACCGGTACCAGGCGTCGCATCTGACAGCAGTTACATGAGCCGCTGAGACCAGCGCGCGTCTGGTCATGGTCACTCAAATGTCTCTCAATTCACTGACACGATCTGAGACGTTCTGAGACGGTCTGAGAATCTGGGTCGTCATTTTGAACCTGGCCAGGTTTCGTTTACACCGAGATGGCCGCAGGTTCGAGTCCTGCATCGCCCACCACCAGGTTCAATCGAACTCAGGTTCAAGGTACCCCAGGTGCCCCTGAGGAGCCACACATCCTCACGGCCCTCAATCCCAACAGCCTGGCAGCTGAGCTTGTGAAATTCCATTGTCGTCCACAAAAGAAACGACATGTTTTCGGATTGATGGCTATCTTATTATCCGAGCAGAACCTCGTTATGATAATGGGGACTAATGGAGGAATGATGATCTTCCTTGCCGCGATCCTAGCCGCCACCATCGGTGGCCCCGGTGTCTCAGACCCCCCGAATCCAGGGGTCTTTCTGACAAGCGTTGAAGAAGCCCGATCGGTCAGCCCATCGTACTTCTGGGATTCCGCCAAGCTCGGACGGATCGGGATCCCCACCCCCACGCCCTTCGGCTGGGGTTCAACGTCTCCTACCCAGTTCCTCCTGAGGGCCACGACCTTGATCGGTCGTACGGTGTTCTACCCCGGCCGAGCTCGGTCGCAAGAGAGCCGACGGAGTCATCTACATCGAGAACCCCGCGCCCAGCGGGTCCGGATACGTCATTTGGGTGCCGTGGAACGACACCACCCTCGATGTGCACATGACTCCGGATCCCGGCGAGGACGGCCAGAGCCCGCTCAGCCCGCAGACGGTCACCGTCGTCGTCTGGGATCACGACGAGTGGTACGTCAGCGGCGTAAAGAAGCACCACGACACCTGCTACTTCCTAGAATACGAGGTGTTGAAGATCGCTTGCTCCGATGCCAGCATCGACTCGCGCGTCGGATACCCGCTGTCGTCCAACGACACCTTCCTCTTTGGCACCGATCCGAACGGATCACCCCGAAACCACAGCTTTGGAGCCTCCGAGTTTCGTGGAGGCCTATTCGCCGGAAACATGTACTGGAACGGGTACCCGCAGGATCAAAGCGGCACGGCCCGCATTCAGCTCTGGCCCGACGAGACGCCGGACGTCGAGGACATCGGCTTTGCGGCGCTTTCGCTCCTCGACTGCGGCCGAGTTCCGCTCCACAACGGCCAATACCTCGGGGGGCCGGATCTCGGTCTGTTCTCACCGGACCCGTCCAACGATCCCAACTTGAGCGACGGAGGGAAGTGTGGTCTGGTCGACACGCTGGACTTCGATCGCACCGCGAGGCACCGCGCAGAGCCCGTATCCGGTATGGCTTGATCCCATGGACCATAAGGCGATCTCGAGCACTCCGCCTGAGCCCAAGGATTACGTGAGCTGGAGTTTGACCCGGATCGGACAGCCTTACGCGAATCCCCTTGAGCCCTACACTCCAGCAGGGGCTCTTCAACATCTGTGTCTGGCCATCTGCGACGAAGCGACATTTGTCGGCAACGGCAATTCCGCTTGGCCTATTTCGCAAGCAACGAGTTCGCCTCCCACGCGCCCGAGACGTTTCCAGAAAGCGATTCGGCACCGCGGCTTTGGGTTGTCAAGAATCCCGTTATCAGCATTGTCTACGACGAGGGCGACTAGAACCGTGAAACTCCTAGAATATGGGTTGCGTTTGCGGCTGACGGTCTGTCGACTGGCGCTTGTGGGCAGCCTTGGAGCAGCTCTGACACTCGGCCTGGTTTCATGGCAGCACTTCTCCGTGGCTCGCAGGCCGGCTGATGCGAAGCTCAGGGCACCGGTTCCCGTTGCGACCAAGTTGCGGCGCGGCGCGGATGCGAAGATGGCGCGAGGCGACCTTGCGGGAGCGCGCGCCGATCTCATGGGCTTGATCGGCAGGTTCGGCGACAACCCGTCCAAGCTCGAACAGGACGAGGTCACGGCCTCTCGCATTCGTCTTGGTTTCGTCAGCGCCAAGGAAGGGACTTCGATGAGGCGGCGCACTGGTTCGACCAGGCCGAGGTCAAGCACAAGGGCGGCGACACAGCGGATCCCGACTACGGGACCCTTCCCGATCAAGCGGCGTACCAGGCGGCGGTATGCCAAGCCAAGGACCAGTCGCCCGCCCAAGCGTGCAAAACGTATCTCGAGTTTGCCAGGACCCACCCACATAGCCCGCTCGTCTACGCAGCCTTCAAGCGCATTCAACGGCTCGGGGATCCACCGGCGGCGATGGTGAGGCAGTTCGACGCGATCGCCAAGGAGCATGAGGAGTGGATCGGACGGGAGATCGCTCTTTGTGGTCCGAAGGCGCTTGCCCGCGTCCTTGAGATCTTCGACTTGAAGAGGCAACCCATCGAGACGCTGGCGGCCTGTGCAACACAACGAATCAGGGCACGAGCCTGAGTGATGCGAGGGGCCTTGCAGCAGCTTGGTCTGAATGCGGTTGGCATGCGCGTCAACTCCCTTGACTTCGCGAAGCTGCCCCGCGGCGCCCTTTGGCTCAAGGACGGCCACTTCCTCGTATTCGAGGCCGCGAAGGAAGACCGCTTTCTTGTCTTCGACCCAATTCCCGGCACGGTCCAAGAACGGCCGCTCCCGGACGATGTTCAGTTCACCGCCGACGTGCTGGTAGTGCGCCGCTCCCAAAGGAATGGCGCCATCAGGCCACTGGTGCATCCCGATCGGGTCGATCCAAATTCCCGTTCGCCGGCACGGATCCCCGCCCAAACCGGCGATGCAGGATTCGCGCGCGCTGACAAAGAAAGAGATGGACGCGCTTGCCGGCAAGAACAACCCGAACGCCTACGTCGCAGGGACCAATGCCTTCTCGGTGATGCACTCGGAGGTTGACGTCACCACCGGCAACTACATGCACACAGAGACGGACTGGGCGGTGCAATCAAGCCTCGGGATTCCCGCCAACGTGACGCGCACGTACAGCGCCAACAACCCGGACGAAGGGCCCTTCGGCTGGGGTTGGACCCTGAGTGTGGATATGCGCTCGACGGTGGGCGGGCTTCTCAAGGGTCCCGGCGTCCCATCGCGCTCCGTCCCGATCCAGTTTCGCGAGCAGCCTCCCGGCGGGCAGGGCGATCCACACTACAGTCATCGTCAACTGCCGCTCCGCCTGTCTCGATCACCGCAACGGATGCCAGCGGCTACCTTGAGTGCGTTCAGGTCGATGCCGACGGAATCCTATCGACGCCCGCATGGGACAGAAACGTCGTCGATCGCCAGTACGAGACGCTCGTCGTCGAGGACCAGAGCTACTGGATCACCACTGGGTGCACCGTGCTGACTCCCGAGGGGACGACCTATGTGTACGAAAAGAAGGGCGAGTATCCAGAGGGCGCGTACGCTCTCGATGAAAACGGCGACCAGACGGGCGATCCAGTGCCCAGCAATGTGCTGAAAGTCACATCGATCACGGACCGTCATGGGAACGCGACCACTTTTACCTATTCCGGAACGAACGACTATGTAACGTTCGAGAAGGCAAACGGCGACACAAGTGAAGCCAAACTGGAAACCATCTCCACGCCGGATGGGCGCGAGCTCAATTTCACGTGGGGCACGGGCGACGAGGCCAACCGTATCGTGCAAGTCGATGATGGATCTGGCAGGCACGTCGACGCGCAGCAGCGATGGCCCAAACGGGATCGATTTCGACATTTTCACGCGCGGGTGTTATCACCAGTACGACTACTCCGGCCTGCTCGATCCAGATGTGTCCATCGACACGGACCTGCTCTACAAGATCACGGATCCCAGAGGACTGGAGACGATCATCCACTACTGTGAGGGCAACTCTCCCGTTACACCGTACAACACCGCGATTCCCGCAGTGTTTTGCTACAAGATTGCTCACCCGAGCGGAATGTTCTCCTATTTCAAGAACTCCACGACTGCCTGCCCGGAGGGTCCCTACTCGTCGACCTACTACTCGGTCGGACCTCCCGAATTCCAGGACGGCTTTGGCGAAGGTGAGAACTACGTCATGGTGAGCATATGCGAAGTCATGACCAGCGCTGCGTCTGAGCAAGCGCCGCTCGTCTACCAAAGGATCTCGGATCCGCTGCCCCCGAGTGGAGCGGCACCGTGCAAATACTCGGAGCGTTACGTCAACCCCTTCACGCACGACCTGCTCGAATCGGTGACGTATCGGCCGACGGCGACGGAGGGCCCGACTCTGAACACTTCAAGGCTTCAGGCATGCTGTCGCGAGCGCCAACTGTCAGCTGCGGACTCGGCATACAACTTCCTCGGCATGCCGCTGCTCCAGGAGACAAGCGAATGGTCCTATGGCGAGCAGAACCCTGAGCGCACCACCCGTACCGAGATCGCCTACTGGGGCGCCGACAAGTATTTTCAGCGGAAGGCTTCGGTGACCACATGGCCCAACACATCCGAACCGGCGGTGATCTCCTTCACCGACTATTACGACGATCAGGCATCGACCGGTAAGGGACTGCCGCACCTCGTCTACGACTCTGTCAACGCGACCTTCAGCAATTCGAGCGGCACCGGTTGGCGGGACGCGATCGCGGTCTCGGGAGGGGACGAGACGGCGAGTTTCCAGTACGACTCGCTGGGTCGCCCGACGCACATCCACAAGATTAGCAAGGACGGCGGCTCCAACGATTTCATCGAGACTGCCACCTCCTACGGTTCACTCGGCTCTCCGTACTGGGGCGCTGCGATCGAGGTCGACGAGGATGTCCAAGGGGCCAACCGGGTGACCAGCACGCTCGAGTACGATTCCATGGGCCGGGCTGTAGAGGTCGAGGACGCTGCCGGTCACGTGTTCGTGACGACCTACCTGGACGATGGCGAGGTCTCGGAAGTCACCGTCGACGACGATCCTGTCGTGAGCTACACCTACGGAAGCGGAACGGCCACGGGGCAGCCCACCCTGATCGAGGACGGGTTACCGAGAGGTGGCAGAGCTTCACGTACGGCTCGGACAGCCAGCGGCCGTGGGAGTTGGGGGTGCTGGTCGGGACCGCAGAAGGCAAGGATGGTCAGTCCGCGATCTACACGACCGCCTATCAGTACTATGTGAGCGGTCTGCGCGCCCAGACGACCTACACGACCCCCAACGGCACCACGCAATGGGTTTATGGAGACTACGTTCGCTGCGGGAATCCGCTGCAGGGCGCCCTTGCGTTCCAGACGATGGTTCAACTGGACTCTTACGGAGACCCCACCACCAACGAGTTTCACTATGCCTACGATCAGTCGGGGCGGCTCGTCGAAGCCGCATTTGCCCAGACGCCGACCGCGGGGTCGGCGAGCAACGGCTCTTGGTACTCGGCGAACGATCCAGCGGAGAGCCGCGCCCATGTGGTCTACGACTACGACGCGGGGGGTCGGTGCGCCGGTGTGTACGACTACTGGGACACTTACTGCAGGCTTCCTATGGATTACGACCACGCCACTTCCTGAGTCAGGTGTACCACTACGACGCGAAGGGGCAGCGCTCGATCAGGTGTTCTACCATGGCGATCTCGGGAAGTTGGCCTTGACCGACTGAGACCACGAGGCGATGCGCGGGGGTTCCTGACAGGCGTCGACTACAACGACGGTCTGGCCGGCGAGGAGCCGAGTTGACATTGATCTGCGGGCAACGCCGACGACCGGGCAGAGTGCGCGAGCCATATCGACCTGAACCGCCTGGTCTCGAGGGGCTGGCCACGTACCAAAGCGACATCATCATGGGCAACCGCACCTGGCGCAACTACGGCCAGAGCGGCGTGCAGCGCTACGTGTACGACGTGCTCAACCGCTGCACCAGCGTGTGCGGAGCGAGCGACGGTGCGCGCTACGAGTACAGGCCCGACGGCCTGCGGGTCGAGAAGGTCTCGGGTCTGTCGGTGACTTGGAACCCGGCCGACAGAGTGCACGGCTCTGGCTGGTACGACGAAAACTGGACAGTCAACAAGGCCACGAGCCGCTACTTCTACGACGGGCAGATGTGCATGGAGGAGGATTTTGTCCCCTCCTATGGTCCGGGCGAGTACACGAAGGTCACGCGGTACGGACTCGGCGCGCGCGGCGTCGATTACATGGAGCAATCGATCACCGGCGGATCTCCCACGCGGACGTATCCTTTGTATGATGGACATGGGAATATGATCGCCACGATCTCGCTCGAGGGGGACCTGTCCAACCTGCGCGAATACGACGCGTGGGGCGACGTGCGCGATCAGGCGGGAGTGACGACGGACCCCAACACCCGCTACTGCGCCAACCTTGGGCACAAGCAGGACGACGAGTCCGGCCTGATCTATATGCGGGCCAGGTTCTACGACTCGGGGACGGGGAGGTTCATCTCCGAGGACCCGGCGATGCAAGGGACCAATTGGTTCGTGTACTGCAACAACGATCCGGTGAGCTATGCGGACTCTAGCGGAACGTTCTATATCCCTGCTTCTAATCTCTGGGCAGCAGCTGGATGGGCTTTTGCCGCCCTGGCTGTGTGGCAGTTTGGTAAGTACAACCCCAGTTACATAGGGGAAGTGCAGACCTTCCATCATCTGAATCGTGCCAACGCCTGTGCGCTGATTGCAACCGCCTGCTTCTCTGCAGCATCCCTATTTGCGAGCGGCACGGATATTGATGGCAGGGTCCTGGGTATGATCGGTGTTTCGCTAACAGCATTCATCGGCATCGTTTCCCTGATGACGGCAGGTGCCTCCCACGGGTCGAAGACCGCGGTCGGCGCAGCCATTTTCTTTGTATATGCCTATGGATTGGCGCTCCTCGCGGAACTCATTGCAACCGACGTGATGATGGAGTTGCTTGGATGAACTCGACGACCTTTATTATCATGATATTGGCATTACCCGCATGCATCTTTCTTGCTCTTCTCGGGGCACAATGCCTAGGATGGGCGCGCGAGACGCCTCTTACACATAGGGTAGTGTTGCAGGCTGGGACCGTCAACGTTCTCATGATGGTCGCCTACGCAGTTGCGCGGGTCGTGCTAGGTGCAGAGGGCTTTGAAGCAACGAATCTCGGCCCAATACTGCTGATGGTCTCGGTTGTAAGCTATTTTCGTATGGGTTTGCGGGGATGGACATTTGTCCGCCGTTCGTCTAAGGAACATTGAGTCTCATGTATGAGGGCTAGATGCTGTACAGTCCAGATAAGCGTCCTTTGTATGGTGGATGCTGACGGAAGCGCCGAATCAGAGGCTTGGGCATTGCGCAGGAGACGTACTGAAACTGATTGGCTTCGACGGCCAGATGTGCATGGAGGAGGACAGGGTCGCCCTACAGGCCGAAGAGGTGCACCGCACCCGCTACGGTCTGGGTCCCCGGGGCATCGACTGGATCGAAACCTCGATCAGCGGGAGCCAGCGGAACCAACAGTATCCGCTCTATGATGGACATGGGAACATGATCGACACGATCTCGCTCGAAGGGGACCTTGCCAACCTGCGGGCCTACGACGCCTGGGGCGGTGTTCGCGCTCAGGCGGGAGTGACGACCGATCCCAACACCCGCTACTGCGCCAACCTTGGGCACAAGCAGGACGACGAGTCCGGCCTGATCTACATGCGGGCGCGGTTCTACGATTCGGGGACCGGGAGTTTCATCTCCCAGGATCCTGCCATGGACGGGGCCAACTGGTTCGTGTATTGCAACAACGATCCGGTGAACATGGTGGATGCAGATGGCAGGTCCGCCTTGGCATTGGGGCTCGCCCTGGGGTTCGCAGTCTATTTCTGCTGGCAGTTCTATTCGGGAGATTCAGCTGATGGGCAGCGAGCGATGCGCTATTTTGGTGCAACGGTCGCGGCTATGACGCTCAACATCGCGATTGAGTCCAGCAAGGATTGGATGTTGCGGGCTGCATATCGAATGGCCGCATTGCTGCGGATGGATTATATGATGTCACCAGACCAAATCGGGTACAGATGGTCGCGAAACGCTGTGCGGATTGCCTTCTATGCAGGATATACATTGTTCTTGGTATTCACGATGTACTACCTTGAAGCATGGGCGGAAGGAGAAGCCCAATGAGGAACCAGGATCATTCCGGGGCATTCGTAGTCGTAATAGTTATCGTCGCAATTCTGTCGGCGAGCCTCTTGGTGTCTTCGTTAGCACTATCTTCCCTCCTGCGAGTACCTCAGCCAGACGTAGCCCGTGCCGCCGCGCTGTCGTTAGGCTCGTTTATGGTGGGGGCTTTGTCAGTGCATCTTAACATGTCGTCCAGACTCATCATTGGTTTGAGACGTGCGACGGACCTGGTCATCCTCTTTGCAGTGACTTCGCTGCCTGCGTCGCAAGTCGTCGCATGGTTTACTGCCTTTGTATTCACATTGTTCGTCGTGCAAATGATCCGTCTGCTCGTTATGGTGGGACACGCTAAGGGGCAAGGTCGCAGCCTGCTAATCTAGTGAGCACCAAACAGGCACCGCAGGCGACCCTGTCCGTTGCGCCGAGGGGATAATGGGAAACGTGGCTCGCAAGTGGCTCGACCTCGACCGGAAGAAGATCGTAGGGTTCTGCCGGAAGCACCGCATCCGGAAGCTCTCGCTCTTCGGCTCAGCACTGCGCGAAGACTTCGGCCCTGAGAGCGACGTTGACCTACTGGTCGAGTTCGAACCTTATGCAAAGGTTGGGTGGAGCTTCTTTTCGATGGAGCGAGAACTCTCGCAGATTATCGGCCGAAGGGTCGACCTGAACACGATTGGCTTTCTGAGCCCCTATTTCGTTGACAAAGTGGTGGCTGAGGCGGAGGTCCTGTTTGTCGCGGCATGACGACACGGGGCGCCTGCGCGCCCGACCGTGCGCGATCTCGACGGCTTCCGAAGCATGGTCCAGCATGCGCTCGTGGAGGTCATCGGCGAGGCCGCCAACCGCGTGAGCGAGGACACCCGCCGGGCGCATCCAGAAATCCCGTGGGCCGACATCGCCGGATCTCGACATCGCCTCATCCACGGCTACGACTCGGTGGACTTCGATATTCTCTGGCACATCGTGTCCGACGACCTGCGCACACTCATCCCTCAGCTTGAGGGGGTTCTTGACGAGCGGGGCTGACGTGGCCAATGGGCTGGTGAGCGGCGCGTTCCGTCCGCTCCCGGATGAAACAGCCAGGGGGTCTGTCTCTCAAATGTCTCTCAATTCACTGACACGATCTGAGACAATCTGAGACGGTCTGAGAATCCGGGCCGTCATTTTGAACCTGGCCAGGTTTCGTTTACACCGAGGATGTCGGGGGTTCGAGTCCCTCATCGCCCACCAGACTTCGCCGAGGGCTTCGTCTGGCTGCGCCAGAGGGAGCCTCGACAAAGTCGGTCCGCCATAGCTTTGGCGAAGGCGGGCCTTAGCCAACTCACGCACGGGTGACGAGATGCATCGCTCGTCAGCAAAAACAACGACGCAACGTCTTGACCGGGTGCGCATAGGATAAACGAGCAGAACCTCATTTTGATAATGGGGACTCATGGAGGATGATGATCTTCCTTTCAGCAAATCTAGCCACCCCCATCGGCGGGAAGATGCGCAGGGAGCCAACCGGGTGACAAGCACGCTCCAGTACGATTCGATGGGCTCGGCGTTAGAGGTCGAGGACGCTGCCGGTCTGCGCGCCCAGACGACCTATACGACCCCCAACGGCACCACGCAATGGGTTTATGGAGACTACGTTCGCTGCGGGAATCCGCTGCAGGGCGCCCTTGCGTTCCAAACGATGGTTCAACTGGACTCTTACGGAGACCCCACCACCAACGAGTTCCACTATGCCTACGATCAGTCGGGGCGGCTCGTGGAAGCCGCATTCGCCCAGACGCCGACCGCGGGGTCGGCGAGCAACGGCTCTTGGTACTCGGCGAACGATCCAGCGGAGAGCCGCGCCCATGTGGTCTACGACTACGACTCGGGCGGTCGGTGCGCCGGTGTGTACAACTACTGGGACACCTTGGATTACGGTCCCCCCAACGGCTACGACCACGCCACTCTCCTGAGTCAGGTGTACCATTACGACGCGAAGGGGCAGCGCTCGGATCAGGAGTTCTACCACGGCGATTCGGGAAGTTGGGTTTCCGACCGGACCGAGACCTACGAGTACGATGCGCAGCGGGGGTTCCTCACAGCCGTCGACTACAACGACGG
This sequence comes from Fimbriimonadaceae bacterium, assembly GCA_023957775.1. NCBI lineage: Bacteria > Bacillati > Armatimonadota > Fimbriimonadia > Fimbriimonadales > Fimbriimonadaceae > Fimbriimonadaceae bacterium. The sequence goes on from JAMLGR010000013.1 coordinate 71,339, forward strand.
TCTGGCCGGCGAGGAGCCGAGTTGGACGTACGACCTTGCCGGGAACCGCTCGACGAGCGGGCAGAGCGCGTGGAGCTACGACGATCTGAACCGCCTGGTCTCGGGAGGGGGCTACACGTACCAAAGCGACATCATGGGCAACCGCACCTGGCGCAACTACGGCACGAGCGGCGTGCAGCGCTACGTGTACGACGTGCTCAACCGCTGCACCAGCGTGTGCGGAGCGAGCGACGGTGCGCGCTACGAGTACAGGCCCGACGGCCTGCGGGTCGAGAAGGTCTCGGGTCTGTCGGTGACTTGGAACCCGGCCGACAGAGTGCACGGCTCTGGCTGGTACGACGAGAACTGGATCATCAACAAGGCCACGAGCCGCTACTTCTACGACGGACAGATGTGCATGGAGGAGGACAGGGTCGCCGTGCAGTACGAAGAGGTGTACCGCACCCGCTACGGCTTGGGCCCGCGGGGCATCGATTGGATGGAAACCTCGATCAGCGGGAGCCAGCGGAACCAACAGTATCCGCTCTATGATGGACATGGGAACATGATCGCCACGATCTCGCTCGATGGGGACCTTTCCAACCTGCGCGAATACGACGCGTGGGGCGGCGTGCGCGATGAGGCGGGAGTGACGACGGATCCCAACACCCGGTACTGCGCGAACCTTGGGCACAAGCAGGACGTCGAGTCCGGCCTGATTTACATGCGGGCGCGGTTCTACGATGCCGGCACCGGGAGGTTCATTTCCCAGGACCCGGCGATGGACGGGAGCAACTGGTTCGTTTACTGCAACAACGATCCGGTGAACTGGACGGATTCAGACGGAAGAGATCCCCTTGCCGAGAACGACTACTTCTCAAACTGGTTTGGCATTGGAATGTTGGCTTTCGGCTCAGCGGCAATAATCGCTGCCCCTTTGTTTGGCATCCCCCCTTCGGCAGCTGAGATTTCGGCCGTGACCACCCTCTTGGTTTTTGCGGCGTATGCGTTCGGAGAAGCACTGTCGGAAATCCAGTATTCGCACGCTCGCTTTGTCAGGTTCATGAAGGGTGCCAGGGCCTTTGGAGCCCTTTTCGCGGGCTTGGCAGTAGCTCTGAGCTATACCAAGTTTGCTTCGGGCCTCAAGCGCTGGCTCGTGTACGGCGCGATGGCTTACGATGTAATTCTGCTGGGGTTAATCATCTCGATCGATGTCAATGAGTGAACGAATCGGCCTTGTTGCAGCTTGGACCCTCCTCACGATCGTAAGTATCGTGACCGTGCGGCACCACGGAGCATGGCCTTCAGGCTTGCTCCTTCTAAGTGTCGGGCTGTGTGTTCCGACCGTGTTTGGTTCGTCGGCGTTCAGAAGGAGGGCTCGTCGAATCTCGATCGGCGGCGAAGCGCTCATCCTTTTGGTGATGCTCGTTGCTGAGTGGGTGGCTGGAAGCTCATATGCGCCGGTGCTGTTGCAAGTCACGTTCTTGCTGTTTGTCGAGGTCGCCGCTGGACCACGGAAGCCTAACATCGTGGATCGCGAGCAACATGGTTCTTGAGGCTTGACAAATTGCAGGACTATTCAGGGTCGATCCAGCAGGTGGGCGCATGATTGAAGCCTATGTCCAATACGCTGAGGGCCTCATCGTCCTTTTGGTTATTGTCCTCACAGGGTGGTTTTTGCGCAGCCACCCGCCCAAAAGACCCAGAGCTAAGGCGCTCGTGCTGATTGGTGCCGTCATTGTGATCATTTCCGTTGGGGTGGACCATGTAATCGCAAACCTCGGGTACGACTACACGGATCCGTTCCGCATCATTCTATGGGGCGTGATTCTGTTGGTTAGTGGCTCTGTAACTAGGGCCACCCTGTAGATGACGCGCGAGGTTGTTTCCTCGATTTGCACAAGTCCCGGCATGCCCTTGGTGGTCTACCCACCGAATCTAAGGCCAATGCAAGAGTGGCCCATGTACGATGGAGGCAGTGTGTGCGTGGCATTGCCGTCGTGAGGACGAATGGTCCGCGACTCCTTGAAGTCTGTTGAGGCAGACGGTTGCTTTTGTCTTAGCCTCCTCGGGGAGTACGTCAGCCGCAATCATGGAGCAGTCCATTCTAAGTCTCTCAAATGTCTCTCAATTCACTGACACGATCTGAGACAATCTGAGACGGTCTGAGAATCTGGGTCGTCATTTTGAACCTGGCCAGGCCTCGTTTACACCGAGGATGTCGGGGGTTCGAGTCCCTCATCGCCCACCACCACCAACGAGTTTCACTATCCTTACAATCAGTCGGGGCGGCTCGTGGAAGCCGCCTTTGCCCAGACGCCTACCGCGGGGCCGGCGAGCGGTGTGCGCCTAGGACGCGAATGGGCAGCGATCCGATCAGGACCTCTACCACGGGGACCCGGGAAGCTGGAACGGCTGTCGGCCCGAGCGGAGGGCTTGGCAGGCTACAATCAGCAGAGATGACCCCTGAAAGCGTCGCCCGAATACTCAAGCCGCACGCCCACGATCTCCGTGACAGATTCGGAGTCGATACGATCGTGCTCTTTGGATCCGTGGCCAGAGGGGAGGCGACGGAGGACAGCGACGTGGATCTGATGGTGCGGTTCGCGCGCCCCCCGACCTACGAGGTCTTCCTGGACCTGGCGGACGGTCTGGAAGCCGCGCTCGGCAGGCCTGTCGATCTGGTGACCGCCTCAGCCGTGCGGGCGCGCCTGCGCTCGCGCATCGCTAAGGAGGGAGTACGTGTCGCGTGAGCGGGACGACCTGCTCGCCGACATCAAGGAGGCGGCAGAACGCGCCGTTCGGCATGTGCACGGCCTGTCGAGGGAGCGGTTCCTGGAGGATGAAAAGAGCATCGATGCGGTTATTCGGTGCCTGGAGATCGTCGGCGAAGCCGCAAAGCGGGTAAGTGCCGAAGACCGAGCCGCGCTGCCGCACCTACCCTGGCGAGCCATGACCGGCCTCAGAGACCGCTTGATTCACGACTATCTGGGTACGGACTTGGAGATCGTCTGGGAGGTGGTCAGCGTCCAACTGCCCGCACTTCTCGCATCTCCGCCGTTCCCGGAGATCGCATCGGACTCCGAAGCATGATCTGAGCATCGGAACCGCCTCTAGGGGACGATGCGTGGGTGTTTCTCAAAAAAGACTGTATTCCTCCAATGAGGAAGTCAATCTAAAAGTCGTCCTTCCTTGACAACCGCGGAACCTCACCGCCGCGGCCACATGCCCATGTGTCCGGAACGTGGCCTTTGACGGGATCGCCAAGAGTATGCAACTCGCCATAATGCACCTATGAACCCCATGGCGCTACTGGAGTCCTTGCGCCCGCAGATTGAAGCACTCTGTCGTCGATACGGAGTCGAGCGGCTTCGCCTCTTCGGCAGCGTGCTCCGGCCTGACTGGAGCCCTCAATCGAGCGACTTCGATTTCGTCGTCGAATTCGGCTCGCCACCTCCCGGGATCAATCTCTTCGACCAGCAATTCGGTCTTCAGGTCGATCTCGAGCGCGTGCTCGGGCGGCCCGTGGATTTGGTGGATTGGAAGGCGGCCAAGAAGCCGATCTTCCGCGAAATCGCGGAAGGGCAGGCCAAGGAGTTCTATGCGGCCTGAGACGCGCCAGAGCCTTGCCGATGCGTGGTCTGCTGCCGAAGAAGCTTCTCGGCTCGCGGCCAGCGGCTGGCAAGAGGATAGGACGCTCGCGCTCGCCGTGGAGCGGCTGCTTATGATTATCGGCGGGCCATTTAGACGACCTCGGCGTGGAGTTTCTGGCCCCGGGGGGCCGAGAGCGTTGGGGAAGGTGGCGCGCACAGCCCAACTGCTCTTGGCAGTCACCGTGTGCGCATGCGGTTGCCACCGATCGACAGTTCCGCCGGCGATGAGCGTGGAGGAGTACGATTCTTCGTACAACGTCCTGATGCACGACTATGAAAAGGAAGTCGTCTATCAAACGGCCAAGCCGATCCCGGCCAAACCCAAAGAAGGACCGCTGGGTCCTTGGTATCAGGGGTTGGCAGAGGGACTTCTCGGCCTGAGCACGGCGACCCGCGGCACTGTGCAGCGGCTCGACCTCATTCGGCCACCGCCCGAACGATTGGATGTGCATCGAGCAACCCGCGTGTTTTTCGATCTTCTGGCAACGGACCTTGACGAATGGGCCGCGACGACTCGGACGGGCAACAAGAAAAAGATTGACGAGCAGATCGACTCTCAGTGGGATCGTGAACGTCCGGTCTTGGAGCACTACTTAGCCGAGGCAAAGCGTGTGGGCTACGTGGTTCCAGAAGCGCTCCAGCACTGGCCTCCGGGACCGCAGTAGGTGAGTTGAGCGGCAGTCATTGGACGAAATGAAGGCAGACATCGCGAGGCGCAACAGAGGATCTTCGGCGATCATGTGGGCAGCGGCGGGCACGGGTCCGCTACTGCTGGCAGTCCTCTTGTGCACTTGGGGTTGCCACCGATCGACTGTTCAACCTGCGGTGAGCGCGCAGGCGTACGATTCCGCGTACAACGCCCTGATGCTTGAGTATGAGAAGGAACTGATCTATCAAACCCACAAGCCCTTTCCGTCCCGACCGAAGAAGGGTCCGCTTGAGCCTTGGTTCCAGGAGGTCGCCGATGGAGTTATGGCCGTTGGAACGGCGACCCATGGCTTTGTCGGGCGCCTCGACAAATTGCGACCACCGCCCGAACGATTGGAGGTTCATCGCGCCACCCGGGCCTATCTCGACATCCTGGCAACAGGGAATGACGAATGGGCGGCAACGATTCGAACAGGCGATGACAAGAAGATTGACAAGGAGCAGAAGGTTCATTACGATCGCTACCGTGAGGCTCTCGGGCGTTACAAGACCGAGGCCAGGCGCGTTGGATACGTTGTGCCGGACGGGCTCGAGCATTGGCCTCCGGAACGCGGTTAGACCGAGTACAGGGGCAATCTCGGTCGAACGAGAGCAGATCCCTATTGAGCGACGAGAAGTCCGACGGACCAAGCGAGCAGAATCAGAGAGCAAACTGCGAACAGAGCGTAGGAGTCCTGTCGCGCTCCACTCCGGTAGCATCGAATCATTGTAGCGACTCCTGCGGTCAGGGTTAGCGCTTCGATAACGAGCCAGGCACCTCCCAACGCGAGTTCAACAAGAACAAGCGGGCTGTCACTGGCAAGGACCATTTGAGAGATCCAGTACGGCAAGAAGGACAACTGACTGAGGAGCATCCACGCAATGAGTCTTCGTGTCTCTGGCATTTGCCTCAAGGAGTACCTCTTTGACCAACGGAGCATCGTCGTTTGCCGCCCACGTTTCGGATCAATAGTAACCCAATCAGGGATACCTAATCATGCGTTTGCCGGAATCGAGCATCGAGGCGTACCGTGGCTGACCATACCGACGGCCCCACGAATCTGCAGGTCTTCAGAACGGCCCTTGCAACGTTGGGATTCAAGGACCTCGAAAGGGTCTCCAACGCAAGGCGAGACGCGCTCCTGACCGCGCTGCAAGCATTTGCTCCTGGCTCTGTGCCCCAAGGCGGCTCGGGTGTCCAACGCGCACTGTGGGACGGGCTCGGGATGGACGACGAATGTTGCGCCTCGAAGACGATCCAAAAGCTCGCGTCAGCCGCCGGAACGGTGGGGATCTTCATCGATTTGGAGTGGCCACTCCTCCAAGCAACGCCCCCCGATCATCCGTGGGCTCATCTTCTGGGCGAGTCCGATTGGGATGCGGTCTTGGACGTCCATGTCTTTCCGATGCACGACCCGAGCTGGCTCTTCATCAAGACCCAAGAGGCTGCGTTTGGGCCTTACCTCCTTCCGTGGGCTGTCTTGCAGGCCGAGAAGGAGAGTTATGTGCCGACCGCCGGTCTCATCGAGGCACTGCTTCAGGCCTTAGATGGCGCCTTGCTGCCATCTGATACGGTCAAGGTGAGCGCGGATCACGAGAGGTATCGCGTTCGGGCAGTGGGTCCCGACAGCGATTTGACTATCGGCGTCGATCGGTGCGACCACCGGCTGTACGCCTTCGCGACACGACGTGCCGAGAACGAGTCGGACACTACATGGGAATCCGGGCACCGGATTGCATTCTCGGCCATCACGGCGGGTGAGGTGGCAGAGGGGACCGACTTGGAGGACGCGTTTCTCCCGTTGGTGGATCCAGACGACGTCGTCGAAGTCTCAACTCGGCTCCGTCTTGCCGTGGAGGTGATTTACACCCTTCGCCGGCGCCTTGGTTAGGACGGGCAAGCTCGAAAGCCCCAACGACGAGGTACTCAACCTCGTTCCGGTTCAACAGCGCGCAGAACTCTTTCCAGTCTTTGTGGAGGTCCATAGTAGGCCCGCATGAGCTTGAGCAGCAATGTAACCCGCTCCGAAGGGGTAAGGCTCCGATAGTATTCCCGATCCGCCTGGTCGGCTTCAGCATGGTTCTTGAAGCTCCGCATCGTCCGGTCCATCATGACTATTTTACCACTTTGACCTCGGCAAGCCGCCGGTGCCTTGAAAGGAAGCGCTCAATCGCCCTTGGGAATCTGCACCTGAAGCAGCGTCGCCCCTTGATAGTGGACCCCGTGCTCCCGGTCGGCGAAGTTCACGGAAATCTTGTATCCGGTGTAGGACGGCGTCGGGCCACCGCTGGCACCCAGGTCGAAGCCGTAGATGCCCGGCTCATCTGTGTTCACAAGGGCCGGCCTCATGGTGGTCGCCCAGTCGAAGCCCGTGTAACCGCCACCTCCCACCTGCGTTCCCGAGCCTACGGCCCACACGATGTGGAAGTTCGATTTTTGGAGGCCGGTCAAGGGGCTTCCGTCAGCCTTCACCACCAACACGGCGAGCTTGCGGTGGGCCGCAGGGGCGCCCACCAAGACGTCGCTGCCGAAGGCTGCGCTGATTTCCACGCGCTCTGGTCGAATCGTCGGACGCTGGATCTGTGTTGGGCGCCGTTGCTCTTGGGCGCCGCCCCACCCCGAGGCGACGATCACTCCGATAGCTAGGCCAAGGGGCACGGCCACTCCAACGAGGGCCCGTCGAAGGCGAAGGGAAGGGTCGGTGTTCATACGGACATTATCAACTGTTAGCGGAATCGTAGGCCAGGGCTCATGTCATGTTCAGAAGACCGGGCCGATTCACGTTCCTTGACGGCGGGTCGCGCTTGCCTTGCTGGGCATCTCCGTTCGCCATCTGGGCGCCGTCCCGCAACGCGCCTGACACAGATTGGGCTAAGGTGGAGGTGCCGTCACGGAGGGCGATGTGTCGACGAGATACTGTGAGAGTTGTGGGAGCCCGTTGGTTCCCGGGGATGCGTTCTGTGCCTCTTGCGGCCATGCCGTCGCCTCGAGCGCACCGGCCGCTCCGGCTCCGGCAGCCCCGCCCCCACCCACTCGGCCGCTACCTGAACGACCCGCCACCCGCGTCAACCCCTTGGCCATCGGCTTGGTGGCGGCCGTTCTCGTCGCTGGCCTCGGTGCTGCGTGGTGGTATTGGGGACAACCGCCCGCAACAAAGCCGCCCCCGGAGACCGCGAAAGCGCCCCAGGCGCCCTCCGCGAAACTCGAAGGAGGCGAGGACTTCTTGGGTTCCTGGGTTCCAGAAGACGCCTCGGGAGCCGACGAGGGCGGGAGCCTTCTGACGTTCGCGCGCCAGGGCGACCAGATCGTGGGTGTGGGCCCCGACCCTGCCGCCGGGCGGATCGTGCTCGCCGTGGGGCCGGGGCCCAAACTCAGCGGCGAGGCGGTCGACAACGCTGGGGTGCGCACTCCGCTGACCGCCGAGCTCCTTTCGGACAAGCAGAAGATGATCCTCACGTTCGCCCCGCCCGCAAGCGAGTATTTCAGCGTCGTGATGTGGAGGGTGAAGGTGGGCGAGGGGCCGCAACCCTCGGCGGCCGAGCCCACGGTGAAGCCCGTCTCGGAGGAGCGGGCGCAAGAACTCGTGGCCGCGCTGCCCGAGGTGGATCAGTTCGTGAAGCTGCTGCGAGGGGCGGGGAAGAGCGCGGTCTTCGACGTGAGCCTGGAGGACGATCACACGTACCGCGTGCACGTCTACGAGAACGTGGACGATGGGAACGGCATGAGCCACACAGCCACGTTTGGATGGTATCTGGTCGACCGAACCACCGGCCAGATCTCCCCCGGGATGTAGGCCCGGCGGCGAAAGCCGAACCGATGGCCCCCAATTTGCGTCATGGTGAGGAGTAGGTCTTGCCATGAAACGACGCGCCTTTACGCTCATCGAACTTCTCGTCGTCATCGCGATCATCGCGATCCTCGCCGCGATCCTCTTCCCGGTGTTCTCCCAAGCCAAGGAGTCCGCGAAGAAGATCCGCTCCGTCGCGCAGATGCGGCAGCTCTCCGCCGCGGTGATGATGTACGCGGGCGATTACGACGACTTCTTCCCGCCCGCGAGCGCGCGCACGGTGAGCGGACTCGAGCCTCCCGTGATCTGGCCGGCGATCGTCGACCCGTACATCAAGAACAAGGAACTCCTCGTGGCCGTGGGCAGCGATGGCGTCGCCTCCTATACGTGGGACACGCGCCGCACGCAGAGCATCGGCTACAACGACGCCACCGGCTACGACCCCAACAGCACCGCCGTGCCCGGCAACGCCCCTCCCGGCACCGAAGGGTTCCCCAGCACGGTCAGTTTCTCGGGGGTCGAGTTCGCCTCCAACACCGCCTTGTTCGCCGTGACGCCCAACGGCCCTCCCGGAGATACCACCAGCAAGCACCGCGGCTACGTGTTCAACCCGTACAACGGCCCGAACTCCCCCGACGGCGTCTACTCGAAGGGCCTGCCCTTGATTTCCGATCGCGACCTCGTCACGGAGTACGGCGACAAGAACTACCCGAACTCGCCCGACCTGTCGCCGGGACAGCTCAAACCCATCTTCTGCCGCTACCACACGGACCGGAACGGCAACGGCACGTCCCCCATCGTGTTCGCCGACGGACACGTGAAGGCCTACTCCGCCAACGCCCTCAACGCCTTCGGCACCGTGATCTGGAGATTTAGGTAGGGGTGTGAGCCTTCCGCCTTGCGCTCTGAGCCGCAAGCGGCTCGGTGCAGGGCGGCGCGCAAGCGCGCGCACTCCCAAACGGGCTCCCGGCTCCCGCGATTCTTACAGGTTCTCCCACACCCCCGTGAGGACTCCGATTCGGTTTTCCGAAGATAGAGTCAAGACAACGGCTGGGAACGCAAGGGGCATGGACGCCGCTTGCCGGGCCGGGGTCGGGGGAGCATGTAGCTGAACATGGATGTCGGGGGTTACGGGCAGAGCGGTGCCGCGCCGAAGAGGCTTCTGATCGTCGAGGACGATCCGGTGTCCGCTCTGCTGCTTCGCAAGGTGCTCGAAGGGCGGGGCTACCTCGTCGATCGGGCGCAGAACGGCGTCGAGGCGCTTGAGAAATACCGCGAGCACGAGTACCGCATCGTCATTTCCGACTGGATGATGCCCGAGATGGACGGCGTGACCCTGTGCCGCGAGTTCCGCGCCCTCGGCGCCGCCTACGTTTACGTGATTCTGCTCAGCGCCAAGAGCCAGCGCGCCGACCGTCTCACCGCCTTCGAGGCGGGGATCGACGACTTCCTCACCAAGCCGCTCGACCGCGAGGAGCTGTTCGCGCGCCTCAAGGTCGCCGAGCGCATCCTCGAGGCCGAGGATCGCATGAAGTTTCAGAAGGCCGAGCTGGAGAAGGCCACCGAGAAGTTGCGGGTCACGAACAACAACCTCGTACTCGCTTCCCGTCGGTTCGAAGAGCTCTTCTCCGGCCTCCCCGTGCCGTGCTTCACCTTTGACGGCGAAGGCTACATCCACGAGTGGAATCGGGCCGCGGAAACGCTCTTCGGCATCCCCGCCTACATGGCGCTGCTGCACCACGTGTGGGACAAGCTCACGACCACCGAGGACGAGTACTGGACCCCGGCACTGATGGAGAAGGTGTTTGCGGGCGAGTCCATCGAGAGCATGGAGTGGGTCTTCCGTTACCCGTCGGGCGAAGAGCGCCAACTCGTGTGCAACATCTTCCCGCTGCGGGGGCCGAGCGGCGAACTGCTCGGCGCGATCGCCGCCAATCTGGACATCACCGAGCGCAAGCTCGCCCAGGGCCGAATCGAAGAGCAGATGGTCCAGATCAACGAGTTCGCCTACAGCATGGAGATGCAGAAGATCGCGCTCGAGGAGGCGAATGCCCGCCTCGAACTCCTTGCGGTGACCGACGGCCTCACGGGCCTGTGGAACCACCGAAGGTTCCAGGAAGAGCTGGAGGCGTGCTACCGACGCCACCGAGAATCCGGGGAACCGCTCTCCGTGATCTTCCTCGACGTGGACCACTTCAAGAAGTACAACGACACGTACGGGCATCCCGCGGGCGACGAGGTGCTGAAGATCGTGGCGCAGCAACTCCGCGAGGCGTCCGCCGAAGGAGCTTTCGCGGCGCGTTACGGCGGGGAAGAGTTCGCGATTCTCCTGCCCGGGGTGGACGCCGAAGGGTCGAATGCCGCGGCCGAACGGTACCGAGAAGCGATCGAACAGTTCGGATGGCCGGAACGAACGGTCACCGTGAGTCTCGGAGTGGCGACGCTCGATGACATGGCTACCGATGCGCGCAGCCTTTTGAACCTGGCGGACACGGCCCTTTACGCCTCGAAACAGGGCGGACGCAACCGGTCCACGCACGCCAACAGTCTCGAAACGGCCTCGCTGCCGCGGCGACGCGCGACCGATCAAAACGCCCCCGCGGCCTAGTCTCGTGCACCTTCGGGGAAACCCGTGCACCACCCCGCCTGATTGCTAGGTTATACTTCTCGTGTGGAAGGGGGAGTGACAGCGTCGATCCCGGCCAATGCAGGGACGCAACTCAACATCGAAACGGGGCAAGCGGTCGTTCGATCGCCGGCTTCGAAAACGATCGCGGTCTACGGATTGGGGTACATCGGTCTCCCCACTTCGCTCGCATTCGCGCATGCCGGCCACCGGGTCGCGGGCGTCGAGGTCAACGAGGCCACGGTCGAGGCCCTGAACGAGGGACGGGTCCACATCTACGAGGAAGGGCTCGACGAGTACTACCGCGAAGCGCGCGAAACCGGTCGCTTCTCCGCCTCCCTTCAGCCCACCCCCGCCGAGGTGCATCTCATCGCGGTTCCCACACCGGTCGGCGCCGACAGGAGGGCGGATCTCTCCTATGTGGAGGCCGCATCCCGAACGATCGGGTCCGTGCTCAAGAAGGGCGACCTCGTCGTGTTGGAGAGCACGGTGCCTCCCCGGACTTGCCTCGACGTCGTGGCGCCGGCCATCCAAGCGGTGTGCGGGCTCGTGCACGGCGAGGATTACGACCTCGCACACTGTCCCGAGCGCGTCATTCCCGGCCTCATCCTCATCGAGCTGTTCAAGAACGACCGGATCGTGGGCGGAACGACCCCGGCGGCGGCGGCGCGGGCCGCCGAACTGTATCGGGACTTCGTCACCGGCGAGATTTTCCAGACCGACACGACCACCGCCGAGGCCGTCAAGCTGATGGAGAACACGTTCCGGGACGTGAACATCGCCCTGGCCAACGAGCTGAAGTCCATCTGCCTGTCCATCGGCGCGGACCCCGCCGACGCTATCCGTCTGGCCAACCGGCACCCGCGTGTGAACATCCACTCTCCCGGCATCGGAGTGGGCGGCCACTGCATCCCCGTCGATCCGTGGTTCCTCGCGCAGGCGGCGCCGGATCTTGCGCGCCTCATCGTCACGGCCCGAGGCGTCAACGACGCCCGTCCGCTGGAGGTCGCGGCACAGCTTCTGCGCCACACGGCCGAGCGCCAAGCCGGCACCCTGTGCCTGTTGGGACTCGCGTACAAGCCGGACGTGGACGATTTTCGAGAATCGCCGGCCGTCCAGATCGTGGCGACCATCGCGCAGGCGCACCCTGGGAAAGTGCTCGTGGTCGAGCCGTACACGCAGGAGCTTCCCGAGGAGCTGAGCGGCTATTCCAACGTCCAACTCGTCCCACTGGAAGAGGGGTTGGCTCAGGCCGATCTCGTAGCGGGCCTGGTGGCCCACCGCGACTTCAGGGAAGCCGGGGTGGCAAACCGGTGCGCGGAGAAGGGAGCGCTCGACTACGCCGGCCTTTGGCGTTGAGCGTCACCCGCTCCCGACCCCGCGTGGAGGTTGGATAGGCTCCCATGTGCGGCATTGTCGGCGCGTTGGCTTTCAAGGGCTCCTCGTTCGAGGTGACCGAGCCTTATCTCGTCGCCATGCGCGACGCCATGGTGCACCGCGGACCTGACGGGTGCGGCGTCTGGGTGGCCCCCGACCGGCGGCTGGGATTGGGTCACCGCCGCCTCGCGATCATCGACCTCTCGGAAGCGGCCCTCCAGCCGATGAGCAACGAGGACGACACGGTCTGGATCACGTTCAACGGCGAGATCTACAACCACTTGGAACTGCGGGCGGAGCTCTTGGCGTTGGGACATCGCTTCAAAACCGACCACGCCGACACCGAGGTGATCCTCCACGGGTTCGAGGAGTGGGGCATCGACGTGCTGGGCAAGCTGCGCGGCATGTACGCGTTCGCCCTCTGGGACACCAGGGAACGCACGCTCTGGCTTGCCCGCGACAGGCTCGGCGTGAAGCCTCTCTACTACTCGGCGCACAACGGCCGCCTCACTTTCGCCTCGGAGATCAAAGCCCTGCTGCGCGACCCGCAGCAGAAGCGGGCGGTGAATGAGGAGGCGTTCTTCCACTACCTCTCCTACCTCACCACCCCCGCGCCGGAGACCCTCTTCGAGGGGATTCGCAAGATCCCATGCGGATGCGTGCTCAAGGTCGACGAGCGGGGCGAGATCTTCGAGCGGCGCTACTGGGACGTGTGGGACCACACGGAACCGTTGACCGGTGCGACCGAGGAGGAGGTCTGCGAACGCCTCCTCTGCGAACTGCGCGAGGCGGTGACCCTTCGGAAGATCGCCGACGTGCCGGTGGGTTGTTTCCTCTCGGGCGGCATCGATTCGAGCACCAACGCGCAGTTGTTTGGCGAGGGCGAGGGTGGGCGCGTGAAGACGTTCACGATCGGTTACGACGGCCAGTACGGCTCGTACCAGAACGAGCTGGAGTACGCCCGCATCGCCTCCCAGCACGCCGGCACCGAACATCACGAACTGCTTCTCACCATCGACGACTTGATGCGGTTCCTCCCGAAGATGATCCACCTCCAGGACGAGCCCATTGCGGATCCCGTGTGCTTCCCGCTTTACGCGGTGTCCAAACTGGCCCGGGACAACGGGGTGGTCGTCTGTCAGGTGGGAGAGGGTGCGGACGAGCTGTTTTGCGGCTACAAGCGATGGGGCGTGTTGGTGAAACTCGCGCAGATGAGCGGGTGGCCCGTGCCGCGCGTGTTTCGGCAGGCGATGGTGGGGCTCCTCGACCTCGTCGGGAAGCGGGAGACGGCGCCTCGCGAGTGGGTGCGGCGCTCGGCCGACGGGCTCCCGATCGTCTGGAGCGGCACCGAGGCGTTCACCTCGACGGGAAAGGATGCGCTGCTCAGCCCCCGATTGCGCAAGGAGTGGAAGGGGCGCTCCTCGTGGGAGGCCGTGAAGCCCACTTGGGACCGCTATCAAGAGAAGGCTTGGGAAAAATCGCCCCAGAACTGGATGGCGTACGCGGACCTGAACCTTCGCCTTCCCGAACTGCTTCTCATGCGGGTGGACAAGATGTCGATGGGGGTGAGCCTCGAGGCGCGCGTGCCGTTCCTCGACCACAAGTTCGTGGAGTTCGCCATGAGCATTCCTTCGGCGCTGAAGACCAAGGGCGGCCAGTTGAAGTACCCCTTGCGCCAAGCCGTACGGGGGGTGATCCCCGACGCCCTCATCGACCGAGCGAAGCAGGGGTTTGGCGTCCCGGTATACGAGTGGCTGTTCGACCGGTTGGGCGAGCGCGCCCGGCGCGAGACGGACGCTCTGTGCGCGAACTCAGACCTGTTCGACGCGGATGCCGTGCGCAAGGTGTTGAATTCGCCGAGCAAGGGTAACGATCACTGGGTCCTGCTCAACGTCGCGATGTGGTGGAGACACAATCTCTGTGGGGAATCCTTCGACGTCTGATCACGTACGGTTTCCGATCGGCCAGGTGTTCATGGCCGACCTTGTGTCCAAGGGCATGCTGGGCGTCACGGCCCTGCTGAGCATCCGGTACATCGCGGACCCCGCCCAGTACGCGCTCTTTACCCTGGCCATTTCGGCCGTCACGCTCACCTCCCAGGTGCTGGCGTCGTCGTTCAACACGATCTTCGTCGTCGCGGCGGACAAGCTGGGCCTGGCGGACGGCCCGTCGCGGTTTCTTGCGTTTCAGCTTTTGGCGGTCCTCGTGTTGGGCGCCTTGGCCCTGCCGCTGGCACCGCGGGTGGGATGGGTGTACCCGCTCGGGATCGCCCTGGCGATCGGCTACTGCATGTCGGAGTTCACGAAGTCGCAGAGCCAGCACGCCCTCGACTTCCGCAGGTTCTCGATCATCGAGCTGAGCCGGTCGGGGCTGTTTCTGACCGGGCAGTTGATCCTCTTGGTGCTGGCCAGCTTCCACCTCGTGGCGTGGGAGATCCTCGCGGTGCAGGCGGCCAGCCTGTGGGTCGTGTTCGTACTGTTCATGCGCGGCCGCGTGAAGGCGATCCACGTGATGGACGTGCGGGCGGGGCTCGAGGTGGCGAAGACGGTGTTGGGCAGCCCGTTTCGGCTGCTGTTCGTGCAGTCGGCGGTCGTGGCCGTGCTGATGCAGGTGGACGTGTGGATGCTGCATGCGCTTGGCAACGCGCACGCGGTGGCGACCTACGGCTCGGCGTACCGCTACTACACGCTGGCGATGATGGTGTCCACCTCGATGCGGGCGATCCTGCTGCCGACCGTTCAGCGCGCGCCCACGGCTGCGGCGCTCGACGCCCTGTTCCGCAAGCAGCTTCGCGTGCTGGCGATGATCGCCCCGGTCGTGCTGGTGCTCGCCGTTGGGGCTTCGTGGTGGATTCCGCTGATCGACGCCGGCCGTTATCCGGGCGCGGTGGAGGTCTTCCGCATCCTCTCGGTTTCGGCGCTGGTGTCTGTCGCGTTCAATCCGCACATGAGCGTGCTGCTGCGGTTCGAGGATTTCCGGTTTACGGTGGGGGCGTCGCTGGGGGCGCTGCTGATCGCCGTGTCCCTGCACTCAGTGCTGATTCCGCGTTTCGGCGAAGCGGGGGCCGCGGTGGCGACCCTGGTCGCCTTCTCTTGTTTGAACGGCGCGGCGTTCTGGCGATCGCGCATGCACCGGGAGCAGATGCGTTCGGAGGAGAACGCCGCGTGAAGGTGCTGGGCCACGCCCGCGAGCTGCCGTTGGGTTTGTTGGTTCGAAAAGGGGCTGCCCGTTTGAAGGCGCGCCTTGCCGGCATGGGCCGGGCGCGGCGCGACGCCCGGGACGGCACGTACCTGGAGTCGAGCCCGGAGTTCGTGCCGCTCGGCTTGCCCGAGGTGGAGATCTCCTCGGCGGAGGCGGAGCTCATGCGGGCGTTGGCCGAGCGGTATGCGGCGCATCGGTTCGACTTGTTGGGTTCGGGTTGGGTGGAGGTGGCCGCGCTTGGCCGGGCAAGCCCGGCGGGGGCAGGGCGACGCGCAAGCGCGCGCACTCCCATGGGGGCCGAGCGACGCGTGAGCGCGCGCACTCCCATGGGGGCCGAGCGACGCGCGAGTGCGCGCACTCCCATGGGGGCCGGGCAACGCGCGAGCGCGCGCACTCCCATGGGGGAGTTGCCTGTGGGGTGCCGGGAGGAGGCTTCGCGGATTCGCTCCTTGATCGAGGGTGCCTACACTCCCATCGATTGGCAGCTGGACTTCAAATCGGGGTACCGGTGGTCCGAGTCCATGTGGTCGGAGTTCGTCCCCTACGGCCATGCGCCGGGGGTGGACGTGAAAGTGCCGTGGGAGCTGGCGCGCTTGCAGCACGTTCCGGTGTTGGTGCTTGCAGCGCGTTCGGCCGAGCCCGCACACGCCGCGCGGTGGCGTACGGAGGCCGTGAACCAGATGCTGGACTTCGTGGCGGCCAATCCGCCTCGGTTCGGGGTGAATTGGCGGACCGCGATGGACGTGGGGATCCGGGCGGCGAACATGGCGCTGGCCATGGATCTGCTTTGCCAGGACGGCGTGCGCGGGGCATGGGAGGGAGTGTTGGCGCGCTCGCTCGAGGAGCACGCGCGCCACATCCTGGACCACCTCGAGTGGAGCCCGGACGCGCGAGGCAACCACTACTTGGCCAACATCGCCGGCGTGGTGTGGTGCGCGGCGCACCTGCGAGGGGTGGGCCAGACCGAGGAGTGGCTCGCGTGGGGCACCCGCGAACTGGACACGGAGATGCGGAGGCAGTTCCATGGCGACGGCTCGAACTTCGAGGCGTCGGTCTGCTACCACCGCCTGAGCGCGGAGATGGCGGCCTGGACGCTGGCGTGCTTGATCGCAAGCGGCCGAAAGTGCCCGGTCGAAGGGGTGTGGCCGGTGCCCGCCCTTCGCTCGCGCTTTGCCGCAATGGCTCTGTTCACCGGATGGGCGACGAAGCGGGACGGACGCGTCGCCCAGATCGGAGACAACGACAGCGGGCGGTTCTTCCGACTTCCCGGCGAGTTTGAGGGCTTGGAGGAGCAGCCCCTGTGCCACCGAGAGACCCTCGACGTCTTGAGGGCTTTGTGCGGCCATTCGGGGGAGACCGTGGCGGGTCGGCTGGCGGAAGGCCTCGGCCGGCTGGCGGGCGGGGTGTCGGACGCCGTGCCGATGCCCTCGTTCGGCGTCGCCCCAGAACTGCCCGGAGGGGGCGCACGGGCCGAGTGGCACCTCGGTCCGGGGTGTTGGGAGCGCTTGGAGACCGCGGCGTTCCCGGACTTCGGACTCTTCGTGTGGCGCTCGCCGCGCGTTTGGATGGCGGTGCGGTGCGGCCCGGTGGGGCAGGGAGGCATCGGCGGGCACGCGCACAACGATGCGCTGCACCTGGAGTTGACCGTGGACGGGGTGGATTGGATCGCCGATCCGGGGACCGGGGTCTACACGCCCGATCCCCGCTTGAGGAACGCCTACCGTTCCGCCGCCGCGCACTTCGTGCCCCGGCCCGCTGGGAAGCAAAGCGAGCCGGCTCCGCTTTCGGCGGGTTTGTTTCGGCTCGCGGACTGCGGTGCGCGGTGCCATCGCTTCGGACCCGAGGGTTTCGCGGGTTCTCACGACGGGTACGGTGCGCGCATGTGGCGGGTCTTGGAACTGGCGCCAGATGGTTTGGTGGTTCGGGATGTTTGGGAGGGTGGGGAAGTCGCGCCGATCCCGCATGTGGACGCCGAGCACCCGTGGCACCCGATCGCGTTCTCGCCGGGCTACGGGAGGTTCGACGCGTGAGCCGACCCCGGATCGTGATGGCGGTCTTCAACGGCTTGGAGTTCGACGGCCGCGTGCAGCGGGCCGCTTCGGCGCTCGCGCCGATGGCCGACGTGCACGTTTTGGGCCTGAGCGGCGAGGGCGAGGTGTGGCGCCCGGCCGATGGCGCTTACACGACCGAAGGAGTGCCCGGACCGATGCTGGGCATCGGGGCTCAGCGTCGGTTTTGGCGGGCGTTGCGGAAGGTCGTGCAGGAGCGCCGGCCGGCGCTCGTGTACGCCCACGACTACTACACTGCATGGCCCGGACGCACCGAGGCGCGCCGGGCAGGCGCGCGGCTGGTGTACGACGCACACGAGCTGCTCAAACCGCTGCCGGTCCAGGAGCGGTCGATCCGCGAGCGGCTCTTCGCCCTCTTCGAGGGGATGGGAGCGAAGTCGGCGGACCTCGTGGTGTGCGCCAACGAGGCGCGGGCGGCGATCTTCCAGGAGTATCTTGGGCTCCCAAGAAAACCGCTTGTGGTCCGCAACATCCCCGACGAGTCGCAGGAGCCGCCCCTGCCACAGGTCGAGCGCGATCTCGGATCGGTGCTCTACCAGGGGGACATGGGCTTGGGCCGGGGCTTGGGCGCCCTGATCGAGGCGCTCGGCCATCTGGAGCCAACGGCGAGCCTGACGATGGCGGGGGGCGGGCCCGCGCTGGATAAACTGCGCGCCATGGCCGCTGCCGCTGGGTTGGAGGGACGGGTGCGTTTCCTCGGACGAGTGCCGCGCTCCGACTTGCCCGGGCTGATGGCGTCGAGCGGGGTAGGCATCCTCTCGTATCCCGCGCAGGACCTGAACAACGTCTATTGCGCACCGAACAAGGTGTTCGAGTACGCCCGCGCGGAGCTGCCGATGGTCGCGGTCGGCAGCGACCATCTGCGGGCGATGGTGGAGGGGCCTGGGCTCGGGCGGGCCCTGCCCGCGGGGGCCTTGCCTGCGGCGATCGCCGACGCGGTGAGGGAAGTGGGGTCGGGGTGGAACCGGTACGTGGAGGCATGCCGCGCCTTTGCCCGCGAGAACACGTGGGCGAAGGAAGCCGAGGCTTTGCGCGCGGCGGTCGCCCCTTTGTTGGGAGAGGCGCCCCTTGGGTGACGTCCTTCTGGCCGTCGCGTTCGGCGAGATCGCGCTCTACGCGCTGATCCCGTTCGTCTACGGCAAGCGCCTCCCGTTCAAGCAGTTTCCGTTCTACTGGGTGTTCTACTGGGCGACCGTCGTGTTCGACGTGGTGGGCGCGCCCCAACTCGTGGGGGAGAAGTGGTACACGCCTGAACTGGCCATCGCGATGTTTCTCGTGTGGCTCGGGTTCGCGGGGACGGGGCTGCTGCTTTTCGAGTCGAGGAAGCGTCTGGCGATCGACACGGACCGGCGGTCGGAGAAGAGCGACCGGCGCAGCCGTTTGGAGATCTTCATCCTCGTCGGGTTCAGCGTGCTGCTGATGGCCGCTTGGACGGCCATTTCGGGCCCTCCGCTCCTCTTCAAGATCGCCTCGCTGCAAGGCTTGAGCACCCAGGAGCTGATCGCGATGCGGCTCGAGGCGCAGTTCGGCGGCGCGAAGTTCCACTGGTTCCAGCCCGGATTCCGGCTGATGCCGGTTGTGGGGATGCTCGCGGCGTACAGCCTGCTTCTGCGGAAGCCGTCGCTCAAGCACCGGCTGCTGTTCTACGGGATGTTGGTTTTCGCCCTCGTGGGCACGACGGCGTTCCTCAACAAGGACGGGGCGGTGGTGGTTGCGGTCGGGCTCCTGCTCGTGTACCTGTTCGAGAGGCGTTCACTCGGCTTCGGAAGGGCGTTGCTGGTCGGCGGCGCGTCGATCGTCGCGGTCGTCGGGCTGTACCTCGTGTACGACCCCGAGTTTGTGGCGCGCGGGGACGCGCTGTTCGGGTTGTGGGACCGGGTGTTCGTCTCCTATTCGCGCTCGGCGGGCGTCGTGTTCGAGCGTTGGCCAGACCAGGAGCCGCTGCTGTACGGGACGACGATCGTCAATCCGGGCGGCCTGTTGCCCTACGAGAGCGTCAGCCTGTCGCAACTGGTGTTCCCGTACGCGTATCCGAACACCCAGATCATCGGCAACTCGCCGGTGCCGGCGTTTGGCGAGGGGTATGTGAACTTCGGATGGCCCGGGGTGTTGGCGGCCATCGTCGGGTGCTTTGCGCTGATCGTCGCGCTGCAAGCGTTGTTCGCCCGGTTCCGCTTCGCCGCGCTCGAGCTTGGCGTGATGGTCATGTTGCTCTACGAGACGAGCGAGATGGCGGCGAACAGCATCTTCTACACGGTGCTGCATCCGACGAACTTCATCTTCTACATGGCCCTCTTTACGGGCTTTGTGCTGATGAGGCCGCAGCCCAAGCCGGTGCCTGCGTGAGGATCCTGGCGTTCTGCGACCGGTACCTGCCGGGGAGCAAGGGCGGGGGGGCCATTCGCAGCGTTTCGAATCTGGTGGCGGCGTTGCCGGAGTTCGAGTTCTCCGTGGTCACCCGAGACCGGGATTTCACGGAGACTTCGCCGTACGAAGGGGTTCGGTTCGGGGAGTGGAACGAGGTGGGCGGCGCGCAGGTGCGCTACCTTCGGCCAGGGGAGGGGAGCGCGACCTTGCTGGAGGGGCTGGTGGGCGAGGTCCGACCGGACGTGCTGTACTTCAACAGCTTTTTCTCGCCCGAATTCACCCTGCGCCCCCTGTGGCTTTGCCGCCGGGGGCGTTTGGGCACGGTGCGAACCGTGGTCGCGCCGCGAGGGGAGTTCTCGCCCGGGGCGCTGCAGATCAAGGCGGCCAAGAAGCGCCTGTTCTTGGCCGCCGCCCGGGGCGCGCGGCTGTACGACGGGGTGGTGTGGCAGGCCTCCACGGAGCACGAGGCCGAAGAGTTGCGGGCGTGGACGGGACCCGAGGCGGAGATCGTGGTCGCGCCGAACGTGCCAAGCGCTTTCGAGGGGCCCGAGCCCGTGACGCGCAACAAGCGATCCGGGGAGTTGAAGCTGGTGTTCGTCTCGCGGGTGTCCCGCAAGAAGAACTTGGACGGGGCGATCCGGATGCTGCGGAGTGTTCGAGGGCGGGTGATCTTCGACATCTACGGCCCGTTGGAAGACCCGGCCTACTGGGAGGAGTGCCTGCGCGAGACGCGGGACCTGCCCGAGTCGATCGAGGTTCGCCACCGAGGCTCCTTGCCTCACGAGCAGGTGTTCGGGGCGCTGCAGGCGTACGACGCGTTCTTCATGCCGACGCACGGCGAGAACTTCGGCCACGCGATCCTGGAGGCGATGGCCGCAGGGCTGCCCGTGGTGATCAGCGACAAGACGGCTTGGCGGGGGTTGGAGGCGGCAGGCGCGGGGTGGGACCTTCCGCTTTCCGACGAGGCCGCGTTCACCCGGGTGGTGCAGGGGCTTGTGGAGATGGGGTCCGAGGCGCACGCGGTGCTTGGTGCGGGCGCCCGCGCCTTGGCGGAGGGGTTCGGTGCGGACGGGTCGATCGTCGATGCGAACCGAAGGTTGTTTTTGGGGAGGTAGTGTGGCACGCCCGTCAAGCGGGCGTGCCACGTTCTTGTTGCTTCCGGGGCACAATAGGTTGTGGAATGGGCGCAGATGCTCCCGGTGAAGGTCGAATTGCAGGCGGGGGACCCGCGTTTGGTGCTCACGTTGCTGGCTGGGCCCGTTGAAGGCTGCGCGGAGCCCTTGTCGTACCCGGCGGATCGATGCCCCAACTGCGGCTCGCGGTGTTCTTCCACCCGCAGCCCCTACTGCAGTGCCCATTGCCGCGCCGAGGCGGCGTTCGTGCGCCAGTTCCGGGCTGCGCGCGACCAAGGCACCTTGGCCGACCCGGAGCGGCAGGCGCATCTCGGCCAGGCGCTGTGGCACCTCCTCGGAGGCGGCTACCCCCATCGCGTGACCCTTATTCCTCCGAGCGCCCAGCGGCAAGTGCTCAAGCGCGAGGAGGGGAAGTGCCAGGAGTGCGGGGCGCCCGCCACCACGTTCGACCACGTCGGATCGGGGTGAAACCGCCCGATCAAACTGCGCGCCGTGTGCGCCTTCTGCAGCACGACCCGTCCGTTCCTCGATCGCCGCTTGCTGGAGCGGCCAGAGGTGCGGGGCCGGCTCGAAGCGGTTCGGGCGCGCATCGCGTCGGAATCTCCCCTCCACCCGTGTGACGACTCGGTGAACTGGGACTGGCGGGCATTCCTTCGAACCCGTTAACCAACGTGGAACATTGGCGCTTGGCCGTCGTCGTTGGCATATGGCCCTGAAGCGCTGGTTGTTTCTGTTCGTCCTGGCGGCGTCGACCGCCCTTCCGCTCTCCGCCCAAGAGAAAGACACGGCGGGTGGCTGCGGCCTGGGGTCCCCCTACAACCGGCGGTATGACACGAACACCGAAATCGCCTTTTCCGGTCGGGTCGTCGGCATTCAGCGTCTCATTCCGCTTCCTGGGATGTCCCCGGGAGTCATGCTGCTCGTTCGTACGCCCAATGGAGGGACCGCCTTGGTCGAACTCGGGCCTGCGTGGTTCGTGGACAACCAGAAGGCGAAGGTTTCAATGCGCGATCGCGTCGAGGTGACAGGCTCGAAGGTGTTCGAGGATGGCAAGTCGAGCATCTTGGCACGAAAGATCGTTCGGAACAACCGCGTCGCATACCTGCGCGGGGTGGACGGGTTCCCGATGTGGATCGCCTCGCGTGGCCACGTGGACGTCAAACTCTCCGGGACGCCGCCGAACGAGGTTCTCAAGGGGACGATCTTGAGGTTGGAGGAGGTCCGGGAGGGCGAGAGCGGGTTCAAGAGCCAGCTCGTGATCCTCGAGACCGACGCTGGAACGTTCGCAGTCGACGTGGGCCCCGAGTGGTTTATCGAACGCCAAGGCTTCTGGTTCCCGGCGGGCGGTGAGTTGACCGTCGTCGCCCTGCGGGTGGTTCGCCGGGCTCCGCCGCTGCTTCCGCTCGTGATCGCAGGGAGGGTTCAGCGGGGGGATTCCGCGCTCTTTCTTCGGCCGGAGACGGGACGCCCGGCTTGGGTTGGCTGGGGCGGCTAGCCGTTCGCGGCCGCCGACCCGGTATCTTAATGCTTCGCCCATGAAGCAAGTGCTGGAATCGCTCGAATCCGGGAGCCTCGAACTCGCCGATGTGCCCTGTCCCCGCGTTCGAGCCGGCCACCTGCTGATCCGTACGCGGGCGAGCGTGATCTCGGTCGGCACCGAGCGCATGATGCTCGAGTTCGGGAAGGCGAACCTGCTCCAGAAGGCGAGGCAGCAGCCGGACAAGGTCCGCCAGACGCTCGACAAGATCAAGACCGACGGGCTGGCGCCCACCCTCGCCGCCGTCCGTACAAAGCTGTCGCAGCCCATTCCGTTGGGCTACTGCAATGCGGGCGTCGTGCTCGAGGTCGGCGAAGACGTCCGTGGGTTCCGTGTCGGCCAACGCGTGGCTTCCAACGGCAACCATGCGGAAGTGGTGTGCGTTCCCAAAAATCTCTGCGCCCCGATCCCAGACGGCGTGGAGGACGAAGCCGCGGCGTTCGCGGTGCTCGGGGCGATCGCACTGCAAGGAGTGCGGCTGGTGGCCCCGACGCTGGGCGAGGCGGTGGTCGTCACAGGACTGGGCCTCCTGGGGCAGCTCACGGTGCAGCTCCTCCGGGCGAACGGGTGTCGCGTGCTGGGGATCGATCCTTCGGCCGAACGGTGTGCGCTCGCACGGACGTTGGGAGCGGAGACCGTTTGCCTCGGGGCGGGCGAGGACCCCATCCTCGCCGCGCAGACGTTCAGCCGCGGGCGCGGCGTGGACGCCGTGCTGGTCACCGCGTCGACGCGCAGCAGCGAGCCTATCTCGCAGGCGGCGACGATGTGCCGCAAGCGCGGCCGCATCGTGCTGGTGGGCGTCACCGGTTTGGAGTTGAGTCGGGCCGACTTCTTCGAGAAGGAGTTGACGTTCCAGGTGTCGTGCTCGTACGGGCCGGGCCGGTACGACCCCGCCTACGAGGAGGGCGGCCAGGATTACCCCCTCGGGTTCGTGCGCTGGACCGAGCAGCGGAACCTGGAGGCGTTCCTCGACATGGTCGCCGCCGGCGCCGTGCGCACGGATCTGCTCGTCACGCACTCCGTGCCGTTCGACGAGGCCGCCCGCGCTTACGCGGCGATCGACGAAGGCGGCGCCCTCGGGATCGTGCTTCGCTACCCGGACCCTGAAGAGAAGCCCGATGCGGAGCTGCTTCGACGGGCGATCCCCGCGTCTGCGGCCAAGGCCCCCGGGAAGGCAAACGTTGCAGTGATCGGGTCTGGCAACTACGCGACGGCCGTGCTGTTGCCCGCGCTGAAGGAGACGGGCGCGTCGCTGGTGGCGGTGGCCTCGGCGAAGGGGGTCAGCGCCACGCAGGCCGCGCGCAAATTCGGGTTTGCGGAAGCGACGACCGATTCCGGCGCGCTGTTCGATCGAGGCGATGTGAACACATTGATCCTCTCGACCCGCCACGATTCTCACGCGGCGATGGTCTGCCGCGCGTTGAGAGCGGGAAAGCACGTGTTCGTGGAGAAGCCCCTGGCGATCCGGGACGAGGAGGTCGACGCCATCGAGGCGGTGCTTGCCGAGCTTGGCGCGGACGCGCCGTTGCTGATGGTGGGCTTCAACCGGCGGTTCGCGCCCCACGTTTTGAAGATGAAGGAACTGCTGGCAGGCGTCCGGGAGCCCAAGGCGATGGTGATGACCGTGAACGCAGGAGCGATTCCCGAGGACCATTGGACGCAGGATCCCGCCGTCGGCGGCGGGCGCGTTGTCGGCGAAGGGTGCCACTTCGTGGATTTGATGCAGTTCGTCGCAGGCGCGCGGGTGACGGGCGTCCAAGGGGCGGCCGTCGGGGGGGCATCGGGGGCGTTGGCGGACCGCGCGACGTGGACGCTGACGTTCGACGACGGGTCGATGGGCACGATCCACTACCTTGCCAACGGACACCGCTCGTTCCCGAAGGAGCGGTTCGAGGTGTTTGCGGGTGGGCGCGTGCTCCAACTCGACAACTTTCGAAACCTTGCCGGATTTGGGTGGCCTGGGTTCAACGGGATGCGCCTTCGCCGGCAAGACAAGGGGAATGCGGCGTGTCTCGCCGCGTTCATCCGGGCGATCGAGTCGGGCAGCGTCTCCCCGATTCCCCCGCAGGAGTTGTTGGAGTCCGCGAGAGCGACCCTTCAGGCCGCCCGAGCCGTTGTGAACGGACCTGAGAACATTACGGGGATTCCTTCGTCCAAATGTTAAAGGGAGTTTTTTGAGGGTGCCGTATGGGCACCCGCTGTTGATTTTTGCGAACCCTGCCGAAAGACAGGGCAAAGGGTTGTTCGTATATGCGCATTCTGTTTCTGACCGACAACTTTCCACCGGAAACGAACGCCGCTGCGACTCGGGTGTTTGAGCGGGCGTGCTACTGGGCGCGATGGGGCCACGAGGTCACGGTCCTGACGAGCGCTCCCAACTTCCCGGAAGGGAGGTTGCACGAGGGGTACCGCAACCGTTGGTACCAGCGTGAGAAGTTCGAGGGACTGGATGTCGTGCGGGTGAAAACGCTCATCGCACCCAATCGGGGCGTTCGGATGCGCATTCTGGATTTCATGTCCTACATGGCGTCTGCATCGGTTGTGGGGGCGTTCATGCGTCGCCCCGACCTGATCGTGGCGACGTCGCCTCAGTTCTTCTGCGCCGTCGCCGGATCGAATCTTGCGCATCTGAAACGGGTTCCTTTCGTGTTCGAGCTGGCCGATCTTTGGCCCGCTTCCATCCGCGCGGTGGGCGCGATCAAGAACGGACCGCTTCTGCGGGCCGTCGAACGGCTCGAGCTCCGGCTCTACCGGCGGTCTTCGGCCGTGGTGGCGCTGACCGACTCGTTCCGCAAGGACCTGATTCAGCGGGGCGTCCCTGCGGAGAAGATCGCTGTGGTTCGAAACGGCGTGGATCTCAGCCGGCACACGGTGAAGCCCCGATCGTGCGATCTCGCCGAGCAACTGGGTGTGAAGGGCAAGTTCGTGGTGGGCTACATTGGAACGCACGGCCTCGCGCACGACCTCGGCAATGTCCTGGACGCTGCGGAACTCACAGCCTCGCGCAAGGATATCGCCTTTCTCTTGGTGGGGAACGGCGCCGACCGAGCCCGACTGGTCGAGGAGGCGCAGCGGCGCGGCCTATCCAACGTGGTTCTCATGCCCGCCGTGCCGAAATCGGAGGTCGGCGAGTACAGCGCCCTCTGCGACCTCGCGCTTGTCCACCTGAAGAACGATCCGGTTTTCAAGACAGTGATCCCTTCGAAGATGTTCGAGGCCATGGCCTACGCCAAACCCATCTTGATGGTCTCGCCGCACGGCGAGGCGGCCGAGTTACTCGAGAACAGCGGTGCCGGCGTCTGGGTCCCGGCCGCGGAACCCGCGGCACTGGCCGAGCAGGTGATCCAATTGGCCGACGATCCTCTGCGGCGGCAGGTGCTCAGCGAGACGAGTCGGCAGTGTGCCCCTCGTTTCAGCCGAGAGCGTCAGGCACGCGAAATGGCGGATGTCCTCGAGCGGGTGCGGCAAGGCAAGCCGGCGCACGCGCCAGAGACGGTCCGCGTCGCGCGGTAACCGCTAGTCGCCCTCTTCGCGAAGCCGCCGCATGACCCACGGAACCGTGAAGAGCGCAAAGGCCAAGAGGAACACGGCGCCCGAGATAAGGGCGCGGCGCGGAGAGACCGGCTCACGGTTCGGCATGGGTGCGTCGACGAGTTCGTAGCGGGAGGGATCGCGCAACTCGGCTACGCGCGCCAGCTCCAGCTCGCTGCGCAGTCGGCCAAGACCGCTCAGCGCGTTGGAGAACTCGGCTTGGGCGCGCTCGACCGAGGCGTACCGCGCCGGAGAATCGGCCAGATCCTTCTCGAACCGGCTGAGACTGGCATCGTAGTCGCGCGTGGTGACTTCCAAAGCGGCGAGGGCGGCCTTGGCGCGGGCAAGCTCCGGGGTGAGCCCTTGGGTCACCGCGTCGCGCTCGGCGTCGATGACTTGAGAGGCGACGCTTTCGACATTGCGGACGGACTTGAGGGCCGCCCGATACTCTGGACTCTCTTTGCGGAAACTCGCCCCGATCTCCTCGAGCGATAGGCGGCGTGCCTGGATCTCCTCGGTCAATTTGCTCAGAGACGCGTTGGCCGCCTGCACCGAGCCCAGATTCGACGGGAACCCGTCCTTGGCGTAGATGCGTTTGAGGCTGCCCTCGAGCGCCGTCAGTTCGGCTCTTGCGGAAGCTTCCCGCACCCTTGCCTCGGTCAGGCGTTGTCGCGTGTCCAGGTAGACCCGCTGGACCTCCGGGAGGTTCGTGACCACGGCGTCGCGCATGGCGACCACCATGCTGTCCTGCAATCCGGCGAGCTGCTTCTCCGAACGTGCGATCTGCGCTTCGAGGATCTCACGGTTCTTTCGGCTGACGTTGAGGGTCAACTCGTCGGCGCGACGATCGAGGTGACGCAAAAGGGTGTTCACCATTTCGACCGACTCTTCCGGCGTGTCCGCCTCGACCTCGAGGATGAGAAACGAGTTCTTGTCCACCGAGGTCGTGACGTTGCTGCGAAGCTTGCGGATCGCCTTCTCGATCGGCAGGTCCCAACGCTTGGTCAATCCAAATTTGAGAATGACCTCGCGAAGAGCGGTCTGGCTCGTAAGGATGCCCATGGCGGTTTGGGCGCCCGAACCGACGAGCGGGGACGTGAGGGCTCCTCCGAGATTCGAGACGACGCCGGAATCGCCGTCGGAGCCTGGTTTGACCAGGCTCAAGGCGCTTGCGGCGGATTGCTGCGATTGCGGGAAGTAGAGGGACGTGTAGCTGCTGTAGGTCATCGGTAGCAGGAATGTCCCTGCGTACACCAGTGCAGCGATGGCAAGGGAGAAGAGGAAGGCGCGTACGGGAACTGGTAGACGACCCATGGACAAGCACCCCCGCAATGTTGCGGGGGTCCTGATTATCGCTGGGTTGGAGCGCCAGCGTCAAGGGGTCGCATGGAGGCACCCAGCTTCAGTCGATGATCCACCATGCGCGATCGACCCTCACGCGCCAGGGGAAAGCCACCTCGGAGGCGGCCGGCTTCCAGCCGATGCGCGCGGCCACTCGGCCCGTGCCCGCTTGGACGAATCGCGCGAGCGCGCCGGTGGCCTGCACGGCGACGGTGGTTTCCGAGGTGGGAATGATCCTTGCGTCGAGGGTGATGTAGGCACCCTGCGTCCAGTCGAACAACTGGATGGACTGCTGGACGCCCGCCAGCTCCGAGTAGCCCTCAAGAACGAATCGAAGCGAGCTTGGCGCCTGCGTCGGCGACGTGGCCCGCAGGGTGAGCGTCACGGGGAAGCCCACCTCCTCCGCCGCGAGGTTGAACCTCGCGACCAGTCGTTGGTCGTCTGGGTTCGCGAGCTCGGACAGTCCACCGGACACCAAGACGCCGGGACTCACGAGGAACCAATCGGGAACAAGCACCCCCGGGGCCGGTTGCAACGTCAAGATCGCCGTCTTCTGAACGCCCAAGCGCGACCCGCGGATCTCCACCGGCGTCACGACGCCGACCGGCAGGGTCGTCACAGCGAAGTCGGCGGAGGACTCGCCGAACGGAACGACGACCGAGGCTGGAGTACTCGCAAGCGGACTCGCCGACGACAGCGCCACGGAACTGCCCGAGAGCGCCGCACCGCCATCGAGGGTCACCGTGCCGGTCGTTGCTTGGCCGCCCAGGACCGAGTCGGGAGAAACGCCGAGGGCAAGCAGCGGGGCATCGTCGTTCGGGAGGGTGAGCCGCCACATGCCGCGACCGTAAGTGGCCGCGTTGAGGCGCCTCGTCCCGGGAACGGTGTGCAGGTCGTTGACCTGCACGTTGGGCAGTCCCAGCGGGCCGGTCATGTTCGCCCAGTTTTGGCCGCCGTCCACGGTGACGAACACGCCGACGTCGGAACCCACGAACCAGGTGGTTGATGGCTGGTCGAGGTCGCGCGCGACCGTGTTGGCTTGGACGTTTGGCAGCGCGGTGGATCCCGTGCCGCTGACATCGACCCACGTGCGGGCTGCCCCGGCTCTCGGGTTGGTGCAGCGCCACAGATGGCCGGCACCCGACCCGGACACCGTCACGAGGATGTCATCCGGGTTGGCTGGATGGACATCGATGTAGGTGATCTGGCGATTTGGCAGAGAGGTGACACCGGTGTCGATTTGAGTCCACGTGTTGCCGCCGTTCTCCGTCATGTAGACGTCTCCGTTGGTCGCACCGGTGTAGATGCGCGATGCGCTGGCGGGCGAGGTGGCGATCGAGCGGACGGACCCTGAGGACGCGAGCAACTGCCCTCCGAGGCGTGCGGTCCACGAGAGGCTGGTTTCGCTCCATCGCCAAAGGTAGTTCGTGCCCGCATAGAGGTAGTTCGGGTTCGCCTGGTTCAGATGGATCGGGGCGATGAACAGCTTCGAGTCCGAGCCGGTGCCCGGGCTGATGGTCGACGACGTGTTCCACCCGTTGGTCGTGCGGTACAGCCCGAGATATTGGGACGTCACGTACTGGATGTTGGGGTTCGATTGGTTGATCGCCGCGAACCCTCCGTCGCCGCCTCCCTCGTTGCGCCAGTTCAGCAGATCGCCGGTCGAGACGGGCGACGCGTTGTCCTGAGTCCCCCCGATCGCGACGTTGGCGTTCGTCGGGTGGTGGCTCGACTTGTAAAACTGGGAAACGCCCAGGTTCTTGCTCAGCATCGCCCACGAGAAATCGTTGGTGGCTGGGTTGTAAGTCATCCGGTACACGCCGCCGTCGCTGCCGAAGAGCACCTGATTGGGGTCCATGGGGCTGACAGCGACCGACTGGTGGTCGTTGTGCACGATGGCGGCGGAAACGTAAGTAGGACCCCCGATCGAGCGCCATGTCGCGCCTCCATCGGTGGATTGGACCACGTCGATCAGGCCCACGTAGACCACATCGTCCACGCCGTTCTTGCTGCTGCACGCGATGAACGCGTCGTAGGTCGATTGGGACCAGTTGTAGGTCGGGTTCGATCCAGTTCCATTGACGAAACCGGCGGAGATGTTGCTCCAAGTGACCCCCGCGTCGATGCTCTTCCAGATCGTCCGATCCGCAGGGACGAGGAGGTAGACCGTGTTGGGCGAGATGGGCGAAGCGGCGATTTCGAGCCGGCTGTGGTTGCCTGCGCTTATGGGAGGCAGGAGTTGGGTCCATGTCGATCCGCGGTCACCCGAGCGCCACACGTTGCCTCCCGTTCCACCGCCCACTGCGTAGAGCCACCGCGTGCCGGTGCCCGTATCCTTGGCGCCGAAGCAGACTTCCCACCACACCGCGCTCGTGCCCATCGCGGTGGACCACGTCTCGCCGCCATCGTTGGAGCGCCACACGTTGCCGTTTCCACCCGAGGCGCCTCGGCCCGTCGTGACGAGGATGCGGCTGGGGGTTTCGGGGTCGATGGCGATGGACGAAATGGCCTTGTTCCCAAACTCGGCAGCGCCCTTGAGGGACCACGTGGACCCGCCATCGGGCGACTTCATGAGGCCGAGGCTGTACCCGACGCCGCCGTGGAAGTCGCCGGTGCCCGCATAGACGGTATTGCGGTTGCTGGGATCGACGGCGACGGCGTTGGCGTGGATCGTCGGCCAGTCGTCGCTGAGCGGGACCCAGGTGCCGCCCGCGTCGGTGGTCTTCCACACGCCCCCACCCGCGGCGGCGAGGTAGTAGGTGGAGGGATCGACGGGATCCCAGGCAAGTCCGTTGACGCGGCCGTTGATGGGCCGGGTGCCGTAGTAGGTGCGATAGGGAATGTCGAGATTCGTGGGCCCCATGAACTCCCATCCGATCGAGGAGTCGGTGGGTCCGGGCTGGAGTTGCGGCATGCGTTCGCGTTGGGCGATCGCCGCGCCGTAGAGGGACCAGTCGATCGTTCGCGCGGGGTACGCGCGCTGCCACACGTAGTCCTGGTAGGCCTCGAAGTAGTCGACGCCGGCCTCCTCGGGGTCGAGATGCTTGTCCCGCGCCTGCGCCTTGAGGTCTTCGATCATGGCCTGCAGGTCGTCGAGGTTGTTGGTCAGCGCGGCGACGCCGGGTCGCCACGACCGTCGCACGGCCTCGACGCCGGTGCGCCCGGCGACCCGCGCCAGAGCCATCTTGGCGTCCAGGCCGTTCCGGATCTGAATCCGGTAGCTGGCGTCGCCCTCCTTCCAGAGCACCTTGCCCCAACCGTGGACGAGATAGGCGGCGTGCTCGGGTGTGGCCCACCCCGGGGCAAGTCGCACCACCAACTCATCGGTGGCGTGCGCTGCGATCGCGGTCGCGCAGACGCAAGCGGCCATCGACAGGCGCCAGGCAATTCGGTTCATCGTTCTCCTCTCCCTCCCCGGCCAGCACCGGGTCCTTCTCTAGGGTGGACGATTTTTGGGGGTCATTTCATTCGGGCCGTACCAGGTTTGCGGCATTTTGGGGATCGGCGCCTCCCGATCCGAGGTTGATGCCGCCTCGGGTGCTTGGGTAAAATGCCCTTCGGTTGCTCCGGTCGTCTAGCGGTTTAGGACATCGCCCTCTCACGGCGAAGATCGTGGGTTCGAATCCCATCCGGAGTACCAACTAACCTCAGTGCCGCGAGCGGCGTCGTTGTCCCAGCCACGGGTACCTTTCCGTGTCATGAGGTTTCGAAGAGTCTTGTTCCTCCTCGCCGCATCCCTGTGCGCCGTCGACACGGCCCTTCCGGCGCCTGGTGCCACGGCACAAGACCTCCATGCGCTTGATGGCGAGTGGGTCTACGTCGAAGACCGCACCGAGGGACGCACCCTCGAGCAACTAGGCCCGCCCATGAGCTCGATGTTCTCTTTGCGCTTCGAGGAGGGCGCGGTCGTCCTGGTGAGCGGCCACGGCTCCGGGCACCGCAACGTCCGGGTCACACTCGACGGTACGCCCACCGATGTGCCGGGCGCCTCGGAGGGCACGTTCGCGAGGTACACCGCCGCTTGGAAGGACGGCACGTTCACGTACCGGACCGAGTTCGTGCGCGCGCCGGGCAGAGCGCCCGAAGGGCTGATCCGAAAGGAGCTCCGCCTCACGCCCGACGGACTCCTCGTCAGCGTGTCCACCAGCTCGTCGACGTCTCCTTCCGTCGGCCTCTACCGCCACCCGGAGGACATCGCCATTCCCACGCCGGCAAAGGCCACGATCGGCGACCTGGCGTGGCTTTCCGGCGCGTGGGTCGGGACGAGGGGGACGAGCGGCACGACGTCGATCGAAGAGCGATGGAGCCCGCCCTTGGGGGGCGCGATGCTCGCCGTTTCGCGGACGGTCTCGCGCGACAAAATGACCGCGTTCGAGTTCCTGCGCATCGTCGAGCGCGACGGCGGGCTGGTCTACATCGCGCAACCGGGCGGCGCGACGCCGACCGAGTTCGTGCTCACCGAGCTGGGCGCCAGGCGCGCCGTCTTCGACAATCCGCGCCACGACTACCCGAAGCGCATCGTTTACGAACTCTCGGCCGATGGAGCCCTGACCGCCACGATCGGGTTCCTCAAGGGCGGAAGCCCTCGGCGCTTCGAGTTCAAGCGCGAAGGTGGTTAGGAGCATCTGTCAGGATGGATCCTGCCCCTATACTTGGTGAACACATGTCGATTCTCGTTGCTTCCTCCCTCATGGCCGCGATGGCCCTCGCCCAGGGTTCGTCAAACTCCACATCCGGCGGTGCGCTGAAGTTGGAGCAGGCGGCCTACGACGTCCTGTCGTACGACATCTCCCTGAAGGTCGATCCGGTGGCGAAGACGCTTGGCGGTACGACGATTCTCGAGGCCAAGACCGTCATCCCGACGGCGACCCTCCTGCTCGATCTCGATGCACCCTACACCGTGTCCAAAGTGACCGACGGCACGAATCCCCTGCGCTTCGAGCGCCTCAAGGGCGCGATCCGGGTCCACTTTCCGCTCTCCAAACAGCCTGGCGATCCCATCCGGTGCGCGGTGACCTACTCGGGCACCCCGCACGTGGCACGCAACTCGCCCTGGGACGGAGGCTTCACCTGGGCCAAGACCCCGAGCGGCGCGGACTGGATCGCCGTGGCCCTCCAAGGCGAGGGCGCCGACCTCCTGTTCCCCTGCAAAGACCACCCCTCCGACCGGCCCAACCACGCCACCATGCGTCTGACCGTCCCCGATCCGCTGATCGCCGTGGGCCCCGGGCTGCTCGAGAAGACGGTCAAGAACTCGGACAAGACCTCGACCTACGTGTGGCACATGGCCTTGCCCATCAACAACTACTCGCTGGTGTTCAACGCCGCGCCCTACGAACTGGTGAAGGACTCCGTGAAGTCCGTGGCGGGCCAAACCATCCCGATTCACTTCTACGTGCTCCCAGAGGACAAGGACAAAGCTCCCAAGCTCATCCAGGAGCAGAAGAAGTATCTCGCGTTCATGGAGAAGTACTGCGGCCCCTACCCCTTCCGAACCGTGAAGTGCGGCATCGTGGAAACCCCGCATCTCGGGATGGAGCACTCGACCGCAACCGCCTACGGGAACAAGTTCCGACTCGCGCCCGACGGGCTGGATTGGCTGCTGCTCCACGAGTTCGGCCACGAGTGGTGGGCCAATCTGGTGTCCAACGCCGACTGGCGCGATATGTGGATCCACGAAGGATTCCAGAGCTTCATGGACACCTTCTACATCGAGCAGATTCGTGGGAAGGAGGCGTACTTCGCGGCAATGAGGGCCCGTCGCCGAACTGTGAGCAATACCGCGCCGGTCGCGCCGCGCGAAGAAACCTCCAGCGAGGCCTACGGCGGCGACATCTACGACAAAGGTGCGCTCACTCTTCACGCGTTGCGGTATTTGATCGGAGATGAGGCGTTCTTGCGCTCAATCCGCCGAATGGCGTATCTCACGCCCGAGTCCGAAACGTGGGCCGACGGGCGTGCCCAACGGCTGGTTACCACGGACGATTTCGTGACTATCGCCTCCAAGGAGTCGGGCAGGGACCTGCGCTGGTTCTTCGAAGTGTACGTGCGGCAAGCCAAGCTGCCGGCCCTGAAGGCTGAGGCAGCCAACGGGATGCTGCACCTCGAATGGGTGACACCGGGCGGCCTCCCCTTCCCGATGCCCCTCGACGTGGTGGTCGAAGGCAAGACCGTGAGGGTGCCGATGACGGGCGGCCGCGGCTCCGTTTCCTACACGGGGACCGAACCCGTCATCGATCCGAACGGCTGGGTGCTCAGGCAATAGCCGAGGCGGTGTTGGGCGCAAAACTTAGGCTGTTTGCTCGTTCTTGCGCGCCTTCCGTCGACGTGCGGCTGCCGCCAACCCCATGCCGACCATCCCGATCGTGGTTGGCTCGGGGACGGGTTGCAGCGAGAAGGAACCTTCGAAAGCGGTCTCGCCAAAGGCGCCGCTTCCCGCCTGCTGCGAGGCATAGTTCACAGTCCTTCCATTGCAGGCGCCGACATAAGTCAACTCGTACTCCACACCAGTCGTGAGTGTCAACGTTTGTGTGAACGGCACGTTCGCCAAGGTGGAGCTGTTCTGGACCTCGGAGTTGAAGAGGTACCCGGAAACTGGTGAGTATAGCCTGAAGATGTAGAAGAACGAGCCAGCGGGGCCGTCGGGCTCGTAGCTATGATGGAACGTCGTGATGATTCCCTCCAGGTTTGCCTTGTACAGCCCCGAGGAACCCACCATGAATCGTACTGTTTGCCCGAAGCCAGAGTCTGTAGCCTGGCCGATAAAGGAATTCCCGCCGCTTACGTAAGTGGTTCTCGAATGGGCGGAACCGCTGCCGCTGATCCCTCCGCCACTGGCCGCCGCAGTCAAAGCAGACTCCCCGAAGTGTTCGGTCGTCACGCCATAGTCGGAACGAGTACCGGTAATACTCGTTGCGACACTCCCTCCAGACAAGAGGGATCCGCTGTCCGAGTTGCTGGCCAGCACACCTCCGTTCGTGTCGATGATGTTGGCGACGGCGTAGTACGTGTGACTCGACACCAGGATTTGACCATGAGCCAACGACCCCAAACCGGTCAGAAGCATGGCGCTTAGGATTTGTTCTCTCTTCATTTCATGACCTCAACCCCGAAGCCCAGTCGTCTCCGGTAGGGCCACATTCTAAGTTCTGGTCGAGCTTGTGTCCGGCGTGTTTCACGATGATTCACGGAAGGATTGCGAACTTTCCTCTCGACGGAATGCCTTTGATCGACTTGTCGTAGACTGACGGACAGGATGGACATCTGGAGACTTTGTCTCTTGGGCGAGTTTCGGCTTTACCTCCCCGATGGGAACGTCGCGCCGCTGACGATGCGGAAGGCTCAGGGGCTAATCGCCATCCTGGCATCTTCGCCGAACCACACTCTCGATCGTGTGACGTTGCAGGAGGCGCTTTGGCCAGATTCCACGCCTGCTCTGCAGCAAGCGAGCCTCAGGCAAGCGCTTGCCCATATCCGGAAGCACCTTACGTGCGAGTTCGTCGTCTCGACGCGCAGCGTCTGCCGCATCGGCGCGCAGGTCCATTTGTCTTGCGATGCGTTTGAAGCAGATGACGGTGGTGAGGGGAAGACCTTCCTTCCGGAGTTTCCGGAACCCTGGTTCGAGCGCGAACGACGAAGAAGGAAGATCGCGCGGGAAGGACCCACGGCGGGTTCGCCCGAAGGCGGGCCGACGCTCATCGAGGGCTTCCTCGCTCTACTCCGTTGGTATTCGAGCCACGATCCGATTAAGTCCTTGGCGTTGATGCGCGACCATGTCGAGGTCGTCGATGGAATTCCTCCCAGGCAACTCTATCCACTCCTCGAGAGCAGTTTGGCCGCAACCAAACGGACCCACCCGCTCTACGGATGGGGGCTTCTTTGGAAGGGTATCTGCCTAAGCGTCACCAGGAACGTCGTCGATGGAGAGCCGTATCTTCAACGGGCCATTCAGCTTGGGATCGAACATCGGGACTCTGAACTCTTGGTTCGGGCATCGTGTTTCCTCGCTTCCAACTACGCGATGACGGGGAAGTTCGGGGTGGCTTCTCGCACCCTGCAACGGGTCGAGCCGCTGGTTGGGACGAGATCGACGATGCACGCCCTCTACACCAGTTCGTGCGGGGCGGTCCTTCACCACGCGGGGCGTGCGACCGAAGGGCTCCGTTTCGTTCGTCTTGCCGCAGAGTCTTCCGCGCCCTCCGTGGCCGAACGGAACCGGCTGCAGGCCCTTCTGGGTGTCTTTTTGTCCACCAACGCGGGAAGCGAGCATGCGATGGATCTGCTTGCAGAACCCGAGGCTTTCGGCGAAGAAACAGGCAACACTCTGATCCTGCTCTTGGTCCAGTTGGGCAAGGGCCAGGTTCTCTTGAATGAGAACTGTCCGGGCGCTGCCGCCCGACTCCTTGGCGACCTGGCCCGGCAGGCTGCCAGGTTCCGCAGTAACCACCTTGAGCTGTATGCCAGAGAATCGTGGGCGCTGGCATCTTTGCGAATGGGCGACACGGACACGGCGCGTCGCGAGATTCGAGCGGCCCGACGCCTTCGCACTGCTCTCGGTTTCGGCTTTACTCCCTGGGACGTCGGCCGTTTGGGTGAACTGAGCCGGGGGAAGGATCGGCACTGTCCCACTTAGTGCGCTCTGGAGCGCTTGACGGTAACCCTGGCGACCTTCTGTGGCGTCTGTTTTCGTGATGAGCTGGTTCACTCCCTTGGCCCTCCTCTGCCTCGCCTGGATGGGTGCCGGCTGCGGCGCTCCGAGCGAACTTGCCGTTCAGATGACCGCCGCCCAGGAGGACGATCTCGCTGCCGGAACGAAGGGGCTCCCCCTCTCCGCCAACGTACCGTCGTTCATGCCCAAGCACTTGACTGGACAGCACGAAGGCAAAGACGTATGCCCCCTATGCGCCTACGGCCTCGTCCCCCAACTGCAGATCTGGGTTCAAGAGGAGAACCTTCAGGAAGGGCTGGTGATGGCGCGACTTGCCGACCGATATTGCGTCGACGCTCGAGCCTCCGCAGACAAGCGCCCCGTGGCCTACCTCGTCGTCGTTCCGAGGAGGAACGGCAGGATATCGGAACAGAGCGTCTCGGCGATCCGTGCTATCGGAGCCAAGTGTCTGTTTGCGACGGAGGTCCCGTCGTGGGAAGACCCCCCGACCTCGGGTCTTTACGGGCATGCGAACTCGGACAAGCCCCGGCTCAGGGTCTATTCGGTCGTCAACCGAAGGCTCTTCAAGAGGTGGGACGACCCCTCAAGCTCCCAATGGCCCGCCATCGAGGCATCCCTTGTCGAGTCGGCCCGGTACGTCACGAATTCCACGTTGGCCGACTCCGCCATCGCTCCGGCATGGGAGCCCGGGCAGCGCTTGGAGGTCCGATTCAGGGTAGTGGACAAGGACAAGCGCCCGTTGAGCGGCGTCAAAGTCACGGCGATGCAGGCGGACGCCACCGGCCACTACAACCCCGACGGTTGGAACCGGCGAGACCCGCGGCTCAAAACGCTGGCGTGGACCGACGGCGATGGGTGGATCACGTTCACCACGATCATGCCCGGGCAGTATCCCAACCACTCGGAGCCTGCGCATATCCACTTCGACGTGATCGTGAATGGCACGTCGCACTATCGGACCCTGTGGTTCGAGGGCGACTCCCTGCTCTCACGCGAGCGACGAACCTGGGCTGATCGGGATGAGGAGACCGTCATCGTCCCGCTCGCAAGGTCCGGCGCCGTATGGCAAGCCGAGCACAGCTTCCAGATCAAGTGAACCCTCAGAGGTGCCGCTTACCCGCAGCCAGTTGTGCGCAGGCTTCCCGGATCCGGCTTTTGCGGGTCTCTCGATCCGGAGACGCCTCGACCCACTCGGACACTTCCCGATTCTCGCCGGCCGAGTGATTGCTCCACTGCGCCTTCGCCTCCGGGGCGGCCCCGAGGGCCTTGTAGAGGTCCATGGGTACCACAGCGTAGCAGCAGGGGCGCCGCTTGCCCGCCACGAGATTCTCACACGCCCGCAGGATCCGGCGCGCGCGTTTCCGGCTGCTTCTCCTCGTTGATCCATCCGATGAAGTCGCGGCGCCCGGTCGGCGTCAGTCCGTCCCACGCGACTTGCGCGTCCGGCGTCGCCTGAAGGGCCTCGGCTGAGGCACTGAAGCTTCCGTGTCTTCTCCCATCGGGTCTATTTTGGCCTTACCCGTTCCGCCTGATTCACTGGGCCGGCGAACTCCCCAAAACCCAGTATTTCCCTTTGCCATATGACCCTAAGCCTTCGTGTGGCGCAGGATGAACTCGACCAGCGGAGTCGGATCGTCGAGGCCGTGCGGATGGTGCTTGAACCCGTGTTTGACGATCACTTCGATGGTGCCGCCCAGCCTCTCGTACCGATCTTTGAGGATCGAGGTGTTCTCAAGATAGGGAACGACCTCGTCGGCATCGGCTGCACAGTGGATGATCGGCACGTGGGCCTTGGCGAGCGGGGCGAGGTTGTCGATCGGGTTGAGCTTGTAGACCAGCGCCTCGGCCTCTGAGGCGAACCCGTAGTCCCGCTGCAGCTTCTCCCAATCGTCGGGGCTCCCGGGGCCGGTCCCCTTCCCACCCGGCCAGCTCTTGAAGTCGCACACGGGGTTGTCGCCGTAGATCACCGACACGCTGTTCGGGTGGCGGGCGGCCCAGTTGTACACGTAGAGCCCGCCGCGCGACAGACCCTCGAGCGTGGGCTTCTTGGAAAGCCCGTAGCGCTTTGTCAGCAGGTCGTAGAAGGCGTCCCAGTGCGCCAAGGCCGAGGGGGCGCCGAAGGTGTTGCCGACTTCGATGTAAGCCAAGCAGAAGCCACGCGACAGGAGCGCAAGGTCCAGCTCAGGGCGAAGGTCGAAGAACTCGGCGCGCCAGATCCAGGGTCTTGAGGACCCCGGGGTGAGCGCCTTCGGGGTCACCACGATGGCCCGCGTGCCGTCCACGTCGAAATCGTACCGATCGAAGCCATGGTAGTCGGTGCGCGGCCCGGGGAACATTGGCGGGAGTTCGGCCCGCATCGCCCCGATCTCGCCCTCCATCTGTGCGGCCTTCGGCTGCGCTTGGGCGAGGGGGAGACCCTGCGCCATGCCGGGCCGCATGTGCCCGATTGCGGTCAGCCACGCGTCGGTCAGCACCCTCTGGCGCCCATGGACCAGGCCCAGAAACTGGTCGAGGGCATCGTCCTCCCGCCCTGGAAGCACCGGCTGATCTGCGGCGGGCAGACGGTCCGCCGGTGCGCCCCAAGCGCGCAAAATCTCGCGAGTGATCAGCATGTGCCCGATCCTGTCGAGATGCACGCCGTCTCCCGCGAACACGAACCCTGGTTCGGTCTTGCGCCGCTCGGCAAGGTAGGCGTTGAGCGGGCTGTGGATGTCGATCACGTTCCACCCCGCCTCCCGCTGACCCAACAGCCACTCCGAGCAACGGGCGAGCACGTCGTCATACCCCTCGAAACCATGTCCCGCCGGGTAAACGTCCCGCCCGGCCGGCCAAAGGTCGCCACGCACCGGTTGGGGATCAAACGGGGGCGGAGTCAACAGCCACAGGCGGGCCTTGGCCTTGGCCACGCGCTCCCGCAGCCACCGAATGCCCTCCTGATACTTCGCGAAGCGCCCATCGTCGAACGGGTGGTAAATGCCGTCGTTCATCCCGTAGCAGGCGACCACGAGGTCCGTCTTCACCAGCGCAAGCGCCCGGTCCAGCCGCTCGTGCAGGTCCGGCCGCGGGAACGCACCGCCCGCATGATTGCGTTCGGTCAACCCGGACAAGGTCTCGCTCGGCAGGCCCACGTTGATCAGCTCGACGCGGCTGCCCGGACTGTTCACCCGGATGTACGCGTCCAAGGCATCGACGTAGCCACCTGCATAGGTGATGCTGTCGCCGAGGAACAGGATCCGCTTAGCCCCCCGAATCGCCGTGAGTTCGGTGCGCTGAGGGGTGGCGCACCCGAGAGAGGCTGTTGCCAAGGCGATCGTAAGGGCGAGCCAGCGCATGGATTGCCAGCATACTGCGGTTCCTCGGGCAAGGACCGGGGCGCAGCGTCGCGGTGGTCGTGAGGGCTCCCCGCCTCTCTGCACGGGATGCGCCGAGCCACTCCCATCGAACGGTTTGGGGCGCTCAAGCTACTCTAGGCCCGCGGTCGCGAGCTTCACCTGTTCAAGCCCAGGCAGCCGGACCTGGAGATGCTCGCCAAGTGGCAGCTCCTTCGCGAGTTTCACATGCGAGCCCATGGAACAGTTCCTAGCGAGTCTCTGGCGCGAGTCGTTCGGGTTTTGGGGACCGTCCAGGAGTTCGCCGACGCACTCGAGGCTCCGGAGCTGGTCGAGCAGATGAATCGGTTGCTCTCGGAGGGATCAAAGAGAACTTCGGTCACCGCCGGGCAACTTCCCCTATAATTTGTTATGCGTTTGGCAGCGGCGTTTCTCATTTTCTTAGTGAGCCTCGCTCACGCATGGGCGCAAAGCCCCTCGGCCAACCCGGCTCAAGCGTTCGACGTGTACATCACCGTCGGGAAAGGTCCGGACGGGGAGGACGGACCGGTTGCCAAAGCCCAGGTCACCCTGAGCGGTCCCGGCACCAGGCTCAACCCTCAAAGCAAGAGCACCGACGAGGAAGGGGTCGCCAAGTTCACCGTGCCCGATAAGGGACGGTACTTCGTCGAGGTCAAAGCCGGCGGATTCGCACCATTCGAGGGGCGCATGTTTGTCGAAGAGACGGTCACACACTACTTCGCGGCCCTGGCCGCCCCTTCCCAGCATCCCGACAAGGCGCGCATCGTCGTCTATGTGAAGGACTCCGAATCAGGCTGGCCCATCGATGGGGCGGCGGTCAAAACACAACGGGCCGATGCGTCCACGGCCGACCACATGAACACGGACGACGGTGGCCGCGCGTACGTCGTGATGCGCCTGGCTCCGGAGGCCAAGGGCGGACTCACGTTCGAAGTCACCGTTTCCCACCCGGACTACGAGCCCCAAACCCAACGCGTGGTGGCAGACAAGGACGTCGTCAAAGACTATCCCCTCACCTTCACCCTCAGGCGCGCCAAAGGTCTGCGGTTGTTCACCGCCACCGTGCTCGAAGCGGGCACGCGGGCGCCCGTGCCCAACGCCAAGGTCGTTCTGGACGGCGGTCGGGACAACTTCTTCTCGGTCAGCACAGGACCCGACGGCAAGGCCCTGTTCCGCCTCCCTCCAAGCGTCTCGTACGAGATCAAGATCTCAACGTCCCTCTACGACGAGGAGACCGATAAGCTCGACCTCGCCTCGGAGTCGGGCGTCGTGCAACGAACCTACGAGTTGAGCCGCAAAGGCGGCGGCGCCGAGATTCGCCGCGCGCTCATCGTCACGGTCCGTTACAAAGACGACAAGGGCGCCAACCAACCGCTCAAGGACGCCGTCGTGGTCGGCCCGGGCCTCCACGGCTCGGCTACCGACGCCAACGGCCAGATCGTGTTTCTCCACACCGTGCCGCCTGGGGAAACGATCACCGTCACAGCGTCGAGCCCGCTGTTCAAGACCGGCTCTGCGGACGTGCTTGTGCGCGACAAGGGCGTGATGGTCGATCTCAAACAGTTCACGCGCGACACCGCGCGCGGCATGGGCGATCTCGAGGCGATCCGCAAACAAGGCGTCCAAGGCTACGACACGGCGCTGATCCTGCTCGAGATGAACAAGATCGAGGCGGTGAAGAGGGTCGTCGGCAAGATCGAGACGGGCGACGAATCCACGCCCGGCGAACCCGTCGCGTATGCGACCGAACTGACCTACGCCGATGGCGACAGCGACGTCGTTACCGTCGAGGAGGTCATCCAGGTCCTCGATGCGAGTGGAGCCATCGTCGATCGCAAGGGCAGCGTGCGCACGCTCAACCGGGGCGAGCCCTCCACGCAATCGTTCCGATTCGACCCGCCCAAGCCCGGCACGTACCGCATCAAATCCGCGGTCTCGTGGGATCGGGGCGTGCTGTGGACCGGCGAGAAGACCGTCAAGGTTTCCGAAGACCGGCGCAAGATCGCACTGAGCGGCGACGTGGTCGCCAAAAAGGGCAAGGTCAACCTCGACGAGCGGATCGACGTGAACGTCAACGTCCTTTACAACGCCGGGCCGACCGAGCGCGTCACCCTGCGCGAGCGGGTCGAACTGTTCGATCCCAAGGGCGAAGTCGTGCAGAACAACCTGGGCGAGCGTGCGCTCACGCGGGGTTCCTACTCGCTCCGCAACTTCGCCATCACTTGCCAGGCGCCGGGCATGTACCGGCTGAAGTCTACGATCCTGGGCCTCGACAACGAGGTCCTCTGGAGCGGCGAAGGCACGTTCGAAGTCGCCAACGTCGGCAAGCCCGTCACCAAGAAGCCGGGTCAGGGCTACTACCGGCTCGTCAAGCGGACCGTCGGCAACGTCCCCGGTCCAGCGGTCGGACCGGAGGGCACCTTCTCCGGCTCGATCTCAGAGTCCTCGTTCGCGCTCAAGTACGAGAGCAAGCCGCCCTACGACGCCCACATCGACATCCAGGTGCAGTACTCGACCCCGCCGACGATCATCAAGGCCAACGACACGGTCGAGCTCACCGTGCAGGGCACCGCGTCCGTGACCGGCAGGGATGTGGGCTCGACGGGGATCGGCGCGGGGTGGTATGTGACGGGAAGCGGATCGCTGGTCGAAGGCCGGAACATCTTCCTGGGCAAGGCCAGTTCGGGCATGGTCTACAACTCGGGATCGACGTCCTTCAAGATCAAGGTGGGCTCGGGCGGCGCCCTCAGGATCGGCAACAGCCAGGGCGGCCAAACGTGGGGCTCCAGCGACAACTGGAACCCAGGCACCTACGATTACGAATGGGTGCCGAACGAAGCCCCTCCCGACCCCGTGAAGCCTGCCGGCCAACCCACCCTGCAGGCAGGCGCCGCCTCGGACAAGCCCGGCGACGCGGAGGGCTCCTACTCGGCCCTGATCCCCATCTCGCGCGGCGAGACGATCGACCACTGGGTGCGTGTGCAGATCAAGAAGGCCGCGAACGCCAACACCTACTCGGTCACGGGCTCGATCATGGCGACGGCCAAGAGCAAGGGGTTCCAAATCCAACTGTCAGGGACGTACTTCGGGGCCACGAACAAGATCTCGGGCAGAGGCACCTCCACCTATCCGAACACCTCCTACGTGGTGGACCTGGGCGGCTCGTTCGAAGGTGGCCAACCCCGTTTGCTCGTGACGATCCGCCAGCCCAAGGGCACGTACGTGAAGACGTTCAGCGTGACCTTGAAACGGATCAGCTAACCCAAGGAGAGCAAGGCCCGACTTCCAATTCAAGGCGCACACGCACCGCGTCCCCCACTCCGATGCCCTCCGCCCTCTGGACTGCGACCTTGACGGGCACCAGGTACACGCCGTGGCGTGGAAACAGCGATGTGGTGAAAGGCGTTTCGCCGATCTGGGCGCCCACGGGAATCACGCCCCAACCGTAAGTAACGAGCCCCGAGACCTCCTTGATCTCCGATGAAACATCGGGCGGGACCGGCACAAACACGAACGGCGCCGGCCCCCTCCAACTGATGGTCTCACCCGTAAACTCGACGATCATCGCAGCCATGGATGCCGTTGGACCATGGCCCTTGAACCGGCCCCCCTGCCTCTGTGCTCCACCCTACCTCGCCCATGGATCATCTATGCTCGCGATGTGAGCTACAGCACCTTTGCAACCATGATCGACGCGTTGCGCTTCCCCATCTGGCAAGCTCCCACGGCGAGCTTGGCGGGCCCGGAGCTCGCGGCGGCGGTCTCCCATGCCGGTGGGATGGGTTCGATGGCTCTCACATGGACCGACCCCGCCACGGCGGCGCAGCACATTCGCCAGGTGCTCGAAGCCACGTCGAACCCCTTCTTCGTCAACTTCGCGCTCGCTTTCCCTCCCGTGTCGCTCGACGCGGCCCTTGACGCGGGCGTGCCCATCGTCACGTTTTCCTGGGGGGACCCCGAACCCCATCTTGCGCGTGTGCGGGCCGCGGGGGCGAAGGTGGGCATCCAGGTCACCAGCGCCGCCGGAGCGAAGCGCGCCATCGACCATGGAGCGGACTTCCTGGTCTGCCAGGGCAACGAGGCAGGCGGGCACGTGCAGTCCAGCACTCCGCTGCCAGAGCTGCTGCCCCGCATCTTGCAGACCGTTGGAGACGTGCCGGTGATCGCCGCAGGCGGGATGGCGCACGGGCGGGACATCGCACGAGTGCTGAAGCTGGGCGCGCGAGGCGCCATCCTGGGCACGCGCTTCGTGGCGTGCCGGGAGAGCCGCGCGCACCCCGAGTACAAGCGCCAACTCGTGGAGGCCGAGGGTGCGACGGCCCTCACGGTGTGCTT
Organism: Fimbriimonadaceae bacterium; assembly: GCA_023957775.1. Taxonomy (NCBI): domain Bacteria; kingdom Bacillati; phylum Armatimonadota; class Fimbriimonadia; order Fimbriimonadales; family Fimbriimonadaceae; species Fimbriimonadaceae bacterium. Next base: position 114,981 of record JAMLGR010000013.1, read on the forward strand.
CGACGGCGCCTGGCCTTACTCCGCGCACCGCGTGCTCCGCAACAGCACGCTGGAGACATGGGAGGCTGCGGGAAGCCCCGCCGTGGGCCAGCGCCCCGGCGAGGGGGACGTGGTGGCCGCGACGGCCGAAGGCGAAGCGATCTACCGGTACGAGGACACCGCTCCCAAACAGGGCTACGAGGGAGACATCGAGGCCATGTGCCTCTACGCTGGCAAGGGCTGCGGAGCGATCGACGACATTCCCGCGGCCGCCGAACTGGTGGAACGGCTGTGGCGGGAGGCAACGAGGAGGGGCCGAGGGTAGGGGCGGGATCCGAGCCGCTCCCCTCTACCCGCTCGTTGCCGCCTCGACTTGCGCGTCCCTTCCCTTTGCATGGATTGAAGCAGCCATGAGCACCGGCACAATCATCATCGTGGCGGCCAGCGCGTAGGGCATCCAGGGCGCTTGGGCGTACAGCATGTTTCCGATCACGGGACCCACGATGCGGGCGATCGCGCCCAACGATTGGGTGATCCCGAAGATGCCCCCTACCAAGGACGCCGGGGCGGCCTGCGAAATCAGGCTGCTCAGACTGGGATTCGCGATCCCGGAGCCGATGCCCAGTACCAGGCACCCAAGCAGCACCGGCGCCCACGGCGACACAAACGGAATCGTGGCCAGCACAGGGGCTTGTAGGAAGTAGCCGGTCCTCAAGAGGGCCGTCTCGCCGAACCGCGCCACGAGCCGCCCCAACAGCCCCCCCTGCACGATCGCCGCGACGACACCGACGAAGACGAGGATCAACGACGTGGCAAGGGCGTCGATGCGATACACGTCGTGGGCCAGCAGAAAGTAGGTGGACTCCAGATTCGAGAATGCGAGGTTGGCCACGAGGAACAGGGCCAGCAGGAAGCTGAGCCCGGGTGTCGCAAGCGCCTTGCCGAGCTTGGCCAAGGGGCTCAGCTTCCTCAGGTGTTCGGGTTCGGCGGGCTGGGGCGGGGCGTCCGGCATGAAGAAGAGCACGAACATCAAATTCACGAACGCGAAGAGCGCCGACGTTAGCCCGAGCAGCAACGGACTGCCGTTGCCCAACTTGACCATGGTCGCACCGAGCGGGGGGCCAAACATGAACCCGAACCCGAAAGCCATCCCGATCTTTCCCATCGCCGCGGCTCGATCCTCGGGCTTCGTGGAGTCCGAAATGTAGGCGTAGGCCACCCCGATGTTTGCGCCGGCGAATCCCAGCAGCGCTCTGGAGAGAAAGACGATGGCCAGCGTGGTGGCAAACCCGTAGGCCAGGCTAGCGCAAGTGGCCAGCGAGCAGGTCAACACCAGAACGCGCCTTCGACCGACGCGATCGCTCCATCGGCCCAGCAGGGGTGCGACGACGAACTGCGCGATGCTGAACGTCGCGAGGACGAGGCCAGCGAGAAAGCCCTTGGCACCCAATGCTTCGGCTCGCAGTTGGAGGTCGGGAATGACCGTCCCGAATGACATCATGTCGAAGAAGACCGTGAGGAACACGGCGACCAGCGGGCTGATTCGCAGTCGGGATACGGGCACCTTGGAATTCTGACGCGGGCCGGGATCGATTTGCCGGGGAATTCGCCGCATCGCTGCTTCGCTGGCGCACGCCCGTCTGGCGGGAGTGGCATGGGAGTCCCTTGTGCGCTTCGTATCGTGGTAGCCTTCCGAGATTCGCCTTGGAATGGAGTTGAGAATGATCAAGTCGCTTCGTATGCTGTGTACGGTCCTCCTGTTGCCCTCCGCTTGCCTGGCCTTGGCACAGCAGCAGGCCCACGTACAGAACTCAACGTTCGGCGCGACGGTCACCGGATTCCAAACCACGGGTGGGGCGAACGGCTGGCACTACATCACCGCGACCGTTCACTTTGTCAACCTGACCAAGAAGCCCCTCATCCTGGCGGCGAACCCAGCGAAGGCGACCTCCACGGACAACAAGGGGAACATCTATGGAACGACCAGCATGCGTGGGATCGGAGGCATTGCTTCGGGAAGGGTCGACGCGTCCTTTGTCCTGCCTCCGGGCGGAGGCGGCGACGTGCTGCTCAACATGCAGTGGCGACCTGCGCGAAACGTCGAGTTTGGAATCACCTTCGATCTCGATCTGGCCGTGAGCGAGATCGAGGCCCTGGAGAGCGGCCAAGTCCGCATCGGCAAGGAAACCGTGCTTCACTTCGGTGGCCTGAAGTCGGGCTACTTCGACGTGCCTCCCGACCACACGGTCGATGCCGGTCCCTTCACCGCGCACGTCGTTCGCACCAAGCTTGGGACCGCCGGGCGGTTTCACACAGTGGACATCACGGTAAGCATCAAGAACACCTCCGACAAGCCCCTGATTCTCGCCTATGACTACCGTTCCGACTTCGGCACGGACGATGCTGGAAATCGCTACGGCTTCGGAAATCCCGGCGGCCCCGACGCGAGTGCGAGTGGGATCGGAGTGGTTGGCGGAGGCAAGGCGGACCCCCAATTCGAGCTGAAGCCGGGCGAGGAGCGAGAAGCACGCTTCCGCATCGTTCGGGCCATCGCCAAGGTGCCGGACGGGAAGGAGTTGACGTTCTACGTCGCGCTCAAGCAACTTGAGATCCTTCCGAGCAAGCAGATTCGGGAAGTGCGTCAGTTCAGCTTGGCGTTCCCCGGGCTGCCGGCTTCGTAACCGTCCCGAATCTCGCGTATCCTAACCAGGGGACAAACTCCCCTGGTTTCGATGAGATTCTCACCACCGCTGTTCATCGCCTCGCTCGGCCTGTTGGCCATCGGCGCCGCCTCTCGCCAGGTGCCCCAGCAGGGCGCTCCCGAAATCGTCTTCGGGCGCGACGTGATGCCGATCTTGGGCCAGCGGTGCTTCAAGTGCCACGGTCCCGACGCGGCCCAGGCGGCCGCGGGACTGCACCTCGATGCGAGGGAGAGCGCCTTGCAGGTGATCGACCCGGGCTCGCCCGACACCTCGCTCCTCATCCAGCGCGTCTCGGCACAAGACCCGGCGATGCGCATGCCGCCCCAGAACTCCGGGGTGAAGCCGCTGACCCCCGAGCAGATCGGGACGCTGCGCGCCTGGATCAAGCAGGGCGCGCGCTACGAGAAGCACTGGTCGTTCGTCCCGCCCGCCATGCCTTCGCTGCCGAAGGTGCGGATGGCGGACTGGCCGAAGAACCTGATCGACCGCTTCGTGCTGGCCAAGTTGGAGGCTGCCGGGCTTGCGCCGGAACCGGAGGCCGACCGTAACACCCTGGCCCTCCGCGCCGCCCAAACCCTCACCGGACTCCCGCCCATGCTATCCGAACGGGACGCCTTCCTGAAAGACACGAAGCCGGGCGCCTACGAGCGGTACGTGGATCGACTCCTGGCGAAACCTTCCTACGGGGAGCATCAGGCGCGCTATTGGCTCGATGCCGTCCGGTACGGCGACACGCACGGCCTCCAACTCGACAACGAGAGGGGTGTGTTCCCGTACCGTGATTGGGTGGTGCGGGCCTTCAACGAGGACCTGCCCTACGACCGGTTCGTGCGTTGGCAAGTCGCTGGTGATCTGCTCCCCAACCCGACGACCGAGCAGCTCATCGCTACCGGCTACGTGCGGATGAACCTCACGTCGAACGAGGGGGGCGCGATCGCCGAGGAGTTTCTTGCGCGCAACACGTTTGATCGGGTGGATACCACCGGCACGGTCCTGCTCGGCCTGACCGTGGGGTGTGCCAAGTGCCACGACCACAAGTTCGACCCGATCAAGCAACGCGACTACTACGGTTTGTTCGCGTTCTTCAACAGCACCGAGGACAAGCCGCTCGACGGCAACGAGACCCTCCCACCGCCCGTGGTTCGCGCCGCGACGCCCGAGCAAGAGGAGCGGTTGGCGGCCATGTCCAAGGAGCTAGCACAACTTCGAGGCAAGGTGTCCCCGGCGACGGCCGCAACCGCGCTGGAGAAGTCGCGCCCTCCATCTCCCACCACCCGCGACTGGATGATCAGCGAGGTGTTCTCCCGGGGCAGCTTCGACGAGGCGTTCGATGCGGTGGAAGCCGCCGAACCAGGCCCGCCGGGCAGCGTGCCGTGGAAGCCCCTGAAGCTCGAAATCGGGAAGGACCTCACAAACCTGATCGGCAAGCCCAATGCGAGCGTTTATGTGAAGGGGACGGTTCACCTGGCGACGGCGAGGACGATCACGTTTGGCGTGTCGAGCGACGACGCCGTGAAGGTGTGGCTCAATGGGAAGTTGATCCACTCGCACAAGATCGGCCGGGGGCTGAACATGGGCGTCGATTCTGTGAAGGGCGATTTTCGAGCCGGGGACAACGAGCTTGTGGTGAAGCTGGTGAACCTCACCGCGCCCGACGGCCTCAATCTTCGGCTGGTCGATGCGGACGACCAGCGGGTCGGCGATGCGATTCGGGCGTACCGCCAGGCGCCGGGGGACGCGAATGCCGCTGACAGTCTCCGTGCGGTTTTCCTGGAACTGGGGCCGGCATCGCCGGAGGCGTTGAAATACCGCAAGATCCTCAAGGGCCGTGCGGAGCTGGAAGCGTCGATCCCGATGAGCCTCATCGCTCGCGAGATGCCCAAGCCGCGAGACACGTTCATTCTGCTGCGCGGGCAGTACGATCAGAAAGGCGCCCCTGTGACGCGCCACATCCCGCCTGCCATCGGGGAGCTTCCCGCGAACGCACCGAAGAACCGACTGGGACTGGCCGACTGGCTCGCCTCGCCCGAGAACCCGTTGGTGGCCCGGGTGTTTGTGAACCGGCTTTGGCAGCACCACTTCGGAACCGGATTGGTGAAGACAGCCGAAGACTTCGGCACGCAAGGCGAGTGGCCGCTGAACCAGCCGCTCCTGGATTATCTCGCGGTCAGCTTCCAGAAGAACGGCTGGAGCATCAAGAAGCTGAACCGACTCATCGTCACGTCGGCCGCTTTCCGGCAGAGTTCGCGCATCCGCCCGGATAAGCTGGCCAAGGACCCGGAGAACCGCCTCGTTTCGCGCGGTCCGCGTTTCCGCCTCGACGCCGAGGTCATTCGCGACAAAGCCCTGTTCGCGGGCGGACTTCTTCTCGAACGATTGGGGGGGCGAGGGTTCAAACCCTACCAGCCGGAGGGGATCTGGGAGGGCGCCTCCGACCCGGCGAGTCAGACGCACATCTACGTGCGCGATCAAGGCGACAGCATCTATCGGCGCAGCCTCTATCTGTTTTGGAAGCGCACGGCTCCGCCCCCTGCGATGCTCAACTTGGACGCGCCGTTGCGGGACACCTGTGTCGTGAGGAGATCGACAACCAACACGCCGCTGCAGGCCCTGACGATCGAGAACGAGACGGCGTTCCTTGAGGCCGCCCGCGAGATGGCCCGGCGGATCCTCGAGACTCCAGGCGACGACGACGCGCACCTGCGCCGCGCGTTCGAGCGCGCGTTGGCGCGCGCGCCGCGGGCACCCGAAGTCGACGTCCTCAAGGGCGCGCTCGCCCATTACCGCCGCAAGTACGCGGCGGATCCGGCAGCGGCGAAGAAGCTGCTCTCGGTGGGGGATGCCCCGCAGGCCCAGAAGCTCAGCCCCTCCGAACTGGCCGCTTGGATGATCGTCTGCTCGACCTTGATGAACACCGACGAGTTCTTGACCCAGCACTAACCCCATGGAACCCTTTCGCGAAGCCGAACTCCTCATGACCCGCCGCCAGCTCTTTGGCCGAACGGCCCTCGGGCTGGGCACGGCCGCCCTCGGTCGGCTCCTGGCGATCGGCGGCCTTGGCGGGCTGGCAGCCCTGGCCGAAGCGCAAGGCCAAGGACTTCCCGGCATGCCCAACTTCGCACCGAAGGCGAAGCGGGTGATCTACCTCTTCATGAGCGGCGGCCCCAGCCAACTGGACCTGTGGGATTACAAGCCGAAACTCAAAGAGCTCTACAACGCAGAGCTGCCCGACGCCGTGCGCCGGGGCCAGCGCATCACGACGATGACGAGCGGGCAAACGCGTTTCCCCATCGCCCCGACGATCTACAAATTCGACAGACACGACAACGGCGGCGACGGCGCGTGGGTGAGCGAACTGCTTTCGCATACCGCGGGCGTGGTGAACGAACTGTGCGTGATCAAGTCGATGTGGACGGAAGCGATCAACCACGATCCGGCAACGACGTTCATCCAAACGGGCAGCCAGCTTCCCGGACGGCCAAGCATGGGCGCTTGGCTCAGCTACGGGCTGGGCAGCATGAACGAGAACCTCCCGACGTACGTGGTGCTTCACAGCAAGGTCTCGAGCAACAAGCCGAACCAGGCCGTGTACCCGAGGCTGTGGGGAACCGGGTTCCTGCCGAGCGAGCACCAGGGCATCGCGCTGCGCTCCCAGGGGGATCCGGTGCTGTTCCTCAAGGACCCGGAGGGGATGGATCGGGCCACGCGGCGCACGATGTTGGACAGCCTGGAGGCCCTGAACAGCCAGTCTTTGGACGCCTTTGGGGACCCGGAAATCGCCGCGCGCATCAAGCAGTACGAGCTTGCGTACCGCCTCCAGGCGAGCGTGCCCGACCTGATGGATTTGAGCCAGGAGTCTGACGAGACCTTCGAACTCTATGGAAAGGAGGCGCACGAGCCCGGCACGTTCGCGGCGAACTGTCTCCTGGCTCGCCGCATGGTCGAGCGCGGGGTTCGGTTCATCCAAATCTTCCACCGTGGCTGGGACCTGCACACGGAGCTGACGACGGACATCCCCAGCCAAGCCAAGGACGTGGACCAGGGTTGTGCGGCGTTGATCAAGGACCTCAAGCGTCGGGGACTTCTCGAGGACACGCTGGTCGTTTGGGGTGGCGAGTTCGGCCGTACGGTGTACTCCCAAGGGACCCTCACGCCGACGAACTACGGCCGAGACCACCACCCGCGAGCGTTCACGATGTGGATGGCCGGTGGCGGGGTGAAGCCGGGCATCGTGTACGGCGACACCGACGATTACGGCTACAACATCGTGGACAAGAGCGGGAACCCGATCGATCCGAGCGTGGACGAGTTCACGCCGGGGGCTGTCCACATCCACGACCTCCAGGCGACGATCCTCAACCAGCTGGGCATCGACCACAGCAAGCTGACCTACCACTACCAGGGCCGAGACTTCCGCCTCACCGACGTGCACGGGCACGTGGTGCGGGACCTTCTCGCCTGAGGCCCCCCGCCAGCAGCGCTCGAACCGCCGCAGCCTGGTCAATCAGCGTGGGTTTGTGGTCCTTGGCGGGCTTCCGATCAAAGCGGCTTCCGAACCATCCATCAGGCCCGCGGCCGTGCTCCTGCAGCCATCGCATGGCGTCGCGCGCCGCGCGGGCCCGGCCCGAAGAGGGAACGAGCGTCCAACTGTCGACAAGCAGGAACGCGAACTTGGCCTCGTCCGCCAATCGGCCATTCACGATCCACCGCTTGTGGCTTGCCTCCGCCATGCGCTCGGCATCTTCTCGGAAAGAGGCCTCGCCCGTGAGCCGCGCGAGGGTCGCCGCGGTCCGAATCATGAGGGCAGTGTTGTACGACCACTTGGTCCTTCCCACGCTGCCATCCAGGCGGATGGAATCCCAGAAGAGCCCGTCCTCCGGGTCCTGAAGGTGCGTCTTCGTCCACGAGTAGAGGGTCTTGGCCTTGGCCAGGAGCTCCGGCTCTCGGGTCCGCTCGTAGACCGCGAGACAAGCCGCGGCCGAGGGGCCGTTGGAGCAGGTGTTCTTGCTCTCCTTCTTCGCTTCGCGCCAGTAAATGCCTCCCCCAAGGGCCCCGTCCTCGCCGCTCAGGACGTATTTGAGCGCTTCCTCCGCGAACGTGAGGAATTTGGGTTCCCCAAGCACGTCCGAGGCCTCGACGAGCGCGAGGACCATCCACGCGTTGTCGTCGTAGTAGCGATCGGCGGACTTGGGCATGGGGAGCACGTCGTAGCCCGCGACGGGCCCCTCAGGATTCCAGTACGCGCGCGTCGCTTCAACATAGGCGCGAAGCTCTGCTTTCCATGCCGGGTCCTCCGCCGCCGCGGCCGCCATCGCGCTCATCAGCACGCCGACTCCCCAGTTGAATGCAGGTTCACGTTCGTCGAGCGCCTCGGCGTACAGTCCGTTCTCCAATCGGAAGGAATCGCGCACGCGCGTGAGAGTCGAGAGGCCCCATGCGCGGAAGTCGTCCTCCTGGCTTGGCGGAGAAATCGGGGGCAGAGCAACGACCGTCGCAAGCATGAATCCAATGAGCATGGCGGTTGTTACCTTGTCGTCCCCCACAGTTTCTCCAACAGGGCGTAGATGGTCGGATCGTGCTTCTTCAGCTCCTCCCTGGTGAAGGGAATGAAGTCGTTCCGGCTGAAGAACGCCTCGGTGGATTCGGCGAAGTACTCCTGCGGGTTGGTCATCGCGTAGGCGCGATCCATCCGCTTGTTGCCCTCCGCGTCGGTTCGTTCCACGCGGTCGTAGCCGCCACTCGCCTTTGCCTTATCGTAGGCCGCGATGATTTCCGGATTCTTGAAGCCCTTGGGCAGGACCAGATCGTGATAGGCGTGGGCCAGTTCGTGAAGGGCGAAGTTCGGCATGCGGCGCACCTCCACATCGAAGATCCCGACGTTGGTGAACTCGATGCCCTTGGCCATCGCTGGGTCGCGCCCGTTTTCTTTGAGCCAATCGGCCCCGGGGTGGTACTCGGCGCGCGGCTGGATCCCCGGATACTCGGGCGAGAAGTAGAGCGGCACCTTGCGAAGTTCGACCACGGCCGCCGCCGGAACGACCTGCACAATCTCCTCGAGCTGCTTCCGAAGAAGCTCGAGTGCGTGTTCCGTCTGGGCACCCTCTTTGTCCAGGAGGTCGCGATGGACGTAGACCGTCCACCCTTCGATGGTTCGCGTTTCTCGAAGAGGCTTGCCGTTGGCCGCCTCGTCGCGCGCCACGGCCTGGCCCCGGATGGCGCGCTGGGCTTCCAGAAGGCGCGCGGGCCAACGGAACGCCGGTGCGGAATCAGGGTCGTAGCCCGCCATGTGGCCGGATAGGCGCGTAGCGGGCTTCGTGTACTTGATGGCCGTGTCGCCGAACACTTCTCGGCACATCGCGGCCAGTTCGGGGTCGTACTCGATCAAGAGGGCGCGGGTGTTCACATGGTTGTGGTCGTGGTCGTTGACGCGGTTGTTGTCGAACCAGGACTGGACCCCTTCGGCGAAGTACTCGTGGTGGTTGGTGGCCGCGTACTTGCCCTTCCACAGACCGGCCTTCATGGCGGCGTCGTACGTGGCTTTGAGGCGTTTGTCGAACGTGGGATCCACGTTGGCGAGGCCGCGGAGATGGATGTTGTGAGCGAACTCGTGGATCAGGATGCACTCCTTCTCGTAGGGGTCGCCAACCAGACCCAGCAGGTTCTCTTCGGCGACGGAGCAGTAGGGGTCGGTCTCGCTCCCTCCCAAGCCCCGGGCCCGAGCGTCCCAGAAGTCCTTGCCCGAAAGAGCCTCGAAGCCGCGCATCTTTTCCTTGCCCAGCCACGCGAACTCGGGAAGGTCCGTCGTGAACTCGTCGTGGGCCATTACGCACATGCGCGCTCCGCTCTTGATCATCGCCTCGCGGACGTCGGGCCGGTTCGCGAGCATCAGGTCTACGAGATAGACCGCCTCCTTGAGCGCGTAGGGGTTGACCTTGGGGGAGGCGACGATCGGGAATCCGTGGGCATGGGCCAACTGCGTGTAGAAGGGGGGAATGCCGTCGTGGTCGTCAGGCTGGTAGCGGAAGCATTGGACCCGGACCTCGCTGGTGACGGTGGCCACCGTTTCGCCGCCGCCGACGAGGGCAAAGCGGTGCCCGACGGTGGTGTTGAGGATCGTCTGGCCGCCTGGAGGCACGTCGCCCTTCTGGACGCGCTCAGTCTCGGACTTCAGCCAGAAGACGGTCAGGGGAACGCTGCCCGCGTTTTGAATCTGCAGCCGCGCGCGGGGCGCAGCGGGTTGGGCCATCGTTGCGGCGGGGAGCAGGCAGACGGCAAAAAGCAGGGCTCGGTAGATGGTCATGGGTTCCCCCGCGTGGGCTCTTGCTTGCAGTATAGGCCCGCGAGGCTGGCAGGTACCCTAGAGCGGTGAAGCGCCCAACGAAATCCGAGATCAAATCCGCCATCGCAAAGCTCAACGCGAAGGAAGCCTTCTCAACGGGTGCCGTCGAGTCCAAGAAAGCGTCCTTCACAGCCTCCAGGAATACGGAGCGAAAGACCAAGAACGGCTACTAACTCCCAAGGACCAAGGACCAAGGACCAAGAACCAAACACGCCGTGGCCGACATCGAGCGCCTCATCATCACCCACCGCGACGCCATCTACCGGCAGATGCTTCGCGTGTGCGGCAACCACGACGACGCGGAGGACGCGCTGGCCACGGCGATACTCTCGGCGCTGAAGGCGTCCGAGCAGCTTCGCGATCCTTCGAGCTTCCAGGGTTGGCTTGCCATGATCGGCCGACGTGCCTGCGCGCGGCTGAAGGGCCGTATGAAGGAGTCGAAGTTCGCCTCGCTCGAGGCTTTGCAAGCCCTTGGCTTCGAGGCGTCGAATGGGGCGCCGGGCCCGGACGAGGCAGGCGAACTCGCCGAGCTCCAGAATTGCGTCAGGGAAGCGATCGCCGGCGTTCCCGAGCTGTACCGGGAGGTTTATGTG